>NZ_JBVHDS010000001.1:0-248020 GCF_055563255.1 Streptomyces sp. NPDC002958
GTTGATAGGCCAGATGTGGAAGCCCGGTAACGGGTGGAGCTGACTGGTACTAATAGGCCGAGGGCTTGTCCTCAGTTGCTCGCGTCCACTGTGTTAGTTCTGAAATAACGAACGGCCGTGTTGTTCCGGTGTTGGTTAATTTCATAGTGTTTCGGTGGTCATTGCGTTAGGGAAACGCCCGGTTACATTCCGAACCCGGAAGCTAAGCCTTTCAGCGCCGATGGTACTGCAGGGGGGACCCTGTGGGAGAGTAGGACGCCGCCGAACTCCTTTTACGGGAAAGCCCCGTGCCCTTGTGGCACGGGGCTTTTCTGCGTTCTGAGCGTCTAGGCTCGAACCATGCGCTACGAACTGGTCATCTTCGACAACGACGGTGTGCTCGTGGACAGCGAGCCGATCTCCAACACCATCCTGGCCGAGTACCTCACGGAGCTCGGTCACCCCACCTCGTACCAGGAGTGCCTTCGCGACTACATGGGTGCTGCCGTGCACCGGGTGCACGATCTCGCCGAGGAGAAAGCCGGGGAGAAGCTGCCCGCGGACTTCGACGAGACGCTTCACTCGCGGATCTTCGCGGCGTTCCGGCAGGAGCTGGAGCCGGTGGCGGGCGTCGACGACGTGCTGGGGAAGCTTGTCGCCGACGGGGTTGCCTACTGCGTCGTGTCCTCCGGCAGCCATGAGCGGATCCGGGTCGGGCACCGCAAGACCGGGCTCGACCAGTGGTTCGAGGAGGAGTGGATCTTCAGCGTGGAGGATGTGGAGCGCGGAAAGCCGGCGCCCGATCTGTTCCTGCGTGCCGCCGAACGGATGGGAGTTCCTCCCGAGCGGTGTGTCGTCATCGAGGACAGCCCGCTTGGAGTCGAGGCCGCCAGGGCCGCGGGGATGGATGTGTACGGGTTCACCTCGATGATGCCGGCGGACCGGCTCGCCGGGGTGACCGGGCACTTCTCCGACATGAGCCAACTGCGGGAAATGCTCACCTGATCCATCTACCCATGGGTAGAGGCCGGCCCTACGCTCGCGGCCATGACAGCCATGACAGATGCTCGTTTGCGGCACGGCAGGGCCTCCCTCGCGTTGAGCTTCTTCGTACAGGGCGTCACCTTTGCTCTGCTCGTGACGCGGATTCCCGCCATCCAGGACCGGTACGGGATATCCGACGGGCTGTTGCCGGTGTTCCTGGCCGCGGTGCCGATCCTGGCCGGAGTGGGCAGCGTCGTCACCGAGAAGGTGGTCGCGCGGGTGCGGCCCGGGGTCGTGCTGAGGTGGGCGCAGCCCGTCGTGCTGCTTGGGCTGCTCGGTGTCGGGGCCGGGAGCGCGCTGTGGGAGGCGACCCTGGCGCTCGGTGTGTTCGGGCTGGCCGTCGGGGCGCTCGATGCCTCCATGAACATGATGGGGGTCAGCCTTCAGCGGGCGTACGGGCGTTCCATCATGCTCGGGTTCCATGCCACGTACAGCCTGGGCGGGATCGCCGGGGCGTCCATGGCGTGGGCAGGGGCGCACTGGGATCTGTCGCTGCTGGTCTCGTACCTGCCGGCGGTTGTCGTGCTGCTGCCCGTCGCGTTCATCGGGAGCCGGTGGTACGTCGAGGGGGCGTCGGCGGGTGAGAGCGTGGGGGAGGCGCGGGGGAAGGTAGCCGCCTCGGTCTCCTTCAAGTTGCTGATGCCGCTCTGTCTGGTGATGAGCTTCGCGTACATCGGGGACTCGACGGTCTCCAACTGGAGCGCCAAGTATCTGCAGGACGTGCTGGGGAGCTCGGAGCAACTGTCGACCGTTCCGTACAACGTCTACATGGTGACGACGCTGCTGGGGCGGGCCGTCGGGGACTTCGGGGTGCGGCGGTTCGGGGCTGTGGCCGTGGTGCGGTGCGGGAGTGTGCTGGCTGCTGCCGGGTTCGGTGTGGTGGCGGTGGCCGGTGGGGCGTGGGCAGGGATGCTCGGGTTCACCCTGCTGGGTCTCGGGTTGTGTGTGATCGTGCCGCAGACGTTCGCCGCTGCCGGGCGGATGTTCCCCGGGGCGAGTGATACGGCCATCGCGCGGCTGAATGTCTTCAACTATGTGGGATTCCTGGTGGGGTCGCCGCTGGTGGGGGCGCTCGGGGATGCCTGGAGCTACCGGGGGGCGATGCTCGTACCGATGGTGTTGGTGCTTGCGACGCTGGTGTTCGCCAAGTCGTTCGGTGCGGATCCTGCCCGATACGGTGGCGGGCATGAGCGGCCGCGCACAGTTGATGTGGGATGACGCAGTAACGGGCTATGACTTCGGCGCCAGCCATCCGATGGCCCCCGTCAGACTCGCCCTGACGATGGGGCTGGTGCGCGCGTTCGGGCTCGACGGTGCGGTGGACGTGGTGGCGGCCAGGCCCGCAGGGGATTCCACGCTGCGGCTGGTGCATCGCGAGGACTATGTGGCCGCCGTGCGCGCCGCTTCGGCGGATCCGAAACACGCCGATCAGAACTACGGTCTCGGGACGGTGGACGATCCCGCGTTCGCGGGGATGCATGAGGCGTCGGCGCTGATCGCCGGGCAGTCGGTGGCGGCGGCCGAGGCGGTGTGGCGGGGGGACACCGCGCATGCCGTGAACTTCACGGGCGGGCTGCATCACGCCATGCCGGGCGGTGCGGCGGGGTTCTGCATCTACAACGATCCGGCGCTCGCCATTGCCCGGTTGCTGGAGCTGGGGGCCGAGCGGGTGGCGTACATCGATGTGGATGTGCACCACGGTGACGGCGTGCAGGCGGCGTTCTGGGAGGATCCGAGGGTCCTGACCGTGTCGCTGCACGAGCACCCGCGCACGCTCTTCCCGCAGACCGGATGGCCGGAGGAGACCGGCTCCGGGGCGGGTGAGGGCAGTGCGGTGAATGTGGCGCTGCCGGCCGGTACGGGGGACGCGGGGTGGCTGCGGGCCTTCCATGCGGTGGTGCCGGAGCTGCTGGCGGATTTCCGGCCGCAGGTGCTGGTGAGTCAGCACGGGGCCGATACGCATTTCGAGGATCCTCTCGCTCATTTCGCGGTGTCGCTGGACGCACAGCGGTCGGTGATGGCGTCCTGTCACGATCTCGCCCATGAGTACGCGGAGGGTGGGCGCTGGGTGGCGCTCGGAGGGGGCGGTTACGCGGTGGTCGATGTGGTGCCGCGGTCCTGGACGCATCTGGTGGGGATCGCCGCGCATGCGCCGGTGGACCCCGAGTCGGTGATTCCGTCCTCGTGGCGGGACGAGGTCTATGCCCGGACCCGGCAGCTGGGGCCGGCCCGGATGACGGACGGGCGTACTCCTTCCTGGAAGCCGTGGGAGGAGGGGTACGACCCCGCGGACCGGCTGGACCAGGCGGTGCTGGCGACCAGGCGGGCGGCGTTCCCGTTGCGGGGACTGCTGGCCTGAGGCGGGCGGGGACGGTCGCGGTGCGACCGTTTCTGTGCGGTGGTGAGGAATGGTTACGCCAACTGTGGGGCGTAACCGGGCTTCTGGCCCCCCGTCCGGGTGATTGGGGGAGCATCGGTGGGGTGTTGAGCACCGGAGCGTTGCGTGCGCATCTGCTGGCGGCCCGGCTGGCCGGGCCCGTGGCCACATCGAGGGAAGTGAGCCTGCGGAGCTATCGGCTCTTCGCGGCCCGCGATCCGCGGGTGATGCTCGGCCTCGACCCCGAGTGGGTCTGGAAAGAGCACGATCTGCTCCGTCTCATGGCTGATAAATGCGGAGTTTCGGGCGATCCTGCTCATGTCTCGGGTCCTGATGTGATCGATCCGGAGCGGACCCTGGCAGGTCTGGATGCCTTCGCCGAGCGGCTGTCGTATGCCGTGGCCCGGCGGGCGCCGGTGCTGTTCGGGACCGGTCATCCGCACCGGTTGCTGGGTTTCTACGCAGAGTTGGCAGACGCCATGTCGGCGGCAGGGTGCCCTGTACTCACTCCCGCGCAGGGGAGATGTATCGACATAACGACCCGGTTCGGCGTACGCACGTACAGCCTCGACTACGTACGAGGAGTTGCGATGATGCGCGAACCCGGCGTGCGGACTCCCGGTGGTGACACCGGCGCACATACTCATTCACCGCTGCCGGTCCGGGTCGTTCTGGAGGCGGCTGCGGAGGGGCGCGGGCGGTTGCCGGAGCTGGTCATCGGGGACCACGGATGGGTCTGCGGGGCAGGTCAGCTGGGCATCGAGGCGATCGGGTTGGCGGATACGGACGATCCCGCGCTGTTCGTCGGGGAGGCCGAGGGGCGGGTGTCGGTCGCCGTTCCGCTCGACGACGCAGTGCGGTCCGCCTACTACCGGCCGCTCACTCGCTATGTACTCAATCGGGCGTGTCTGTCACAGTAGGCGACCGATCGTCTCTCCTCTTCCCCACTCGCATCACACGCCCCTAATCTGGTGAGTGAGCGCACAGCGACGAAGAGTCACCGGAGGGGAAGCCGGTGCGCGTCTCGTGCGGAAGGTACAGGTGGGTCATGGCTGCTGGCAGCGAGAGGCCTCTCAACGAGGTCAAGTTTCTGACCGTGGCGGAAGTCGCCTCGGTCATGAGGGTGTCGAAGATGACCGTGTACCGCTTGGTGCACAGCGGTCATCTGCCGGCGATCCGGGTGGGCAGGTCCTTCCGGGTTCCGGAGCAAGCGGTTCACGAGTATCTCCGCGAGTCCTTTGTGGGGGTGGAGTCCGCCTGAGGTTCGCCTCGGATTACGCGCCTCACGCGGTGGCGGGTAGGCTAGGCCGACGTAGGTCGTGTGGGCCCAGACGCCCCGCACCAGTGAAGAAGAAGTGAGCGAGGGTAGTCGTGGGCTCTGTTATCAAGAAGCGGCGCAAGCGGATGGCCAAGAAGAAGCACCGCAAGCTGCTCAAGCGCACGCGCGTTCAGCGTCGCAACAAGAAGTAGGCGAACGCAGTTCGTGAATCCGCAGCCCTCCCGCCGACATGGCGGGAGGGCTGCGGCGCGTTGTGGGGCGGTACGTACGCGCATTCGGGCCAAAGACTCGACAGAAGGCCGCCGCGCAGTCATCACAGGGCAACATCCACCCGCTACGGTGACGGCCAGGGGAAACCTTTCGACGGAAGGCGCTGATCTTGGGGAAGGTCGTGCTGGTCACGGGAGCGGCCCGGCAGCTGGGCAGCCGCTTCGTGCGGCGCATCCAGCGTGATCCGGAAGTGGACCGGGTGATCGCCGTCGACGCGGTCGCGCCCGGACACCAGTTGGGCGACGCCGACTTCGTGACGGCGGACATCCGTCAGCCCGCGATCGCCAGAGTCCTCGCCGAGCACTCCGTCGACACGGTCGTCCATCTGGACGTCTCCGCCAAGGCGGTCGGCACGGGCGGTCGGACAACGGTCAAGGAGACCAACGTCATCGGCACCATGCAGCTGCTGGGCGCCTGCCAGAAGGCGCCGAGCGTGCGGCGGCTGGTGATCAAGTCCAGTACGAATGTGTACGGCTCCGCGCCCCGCGATCCGGCGGTCTTCACCGAGACCACCCCGCCCAAGTCCCTGCCGAGCGGGGGCTTCGCCAAGGACGTGGTGGAGGTCGAGGGGTACGTGCGGGGCTTCGCGCGCCGTCGGCCGGACGTCGCCGTGTGCGTGCTCAGGTTCGCGAACATCCTGGGCCCGGAGGCGGATTCGCCGCTCGCCGACTATCTGTCGCTGCCCGTTCTGCCGACGGTGTTCGGATTCGACCCGAGACTCCAGTTCGTGCACGAGGACGATGTCGTCGACGTACTGGCAATCGCCTCGGGCGCGCCGAGGCGCGGGACGTTGAACAGCGGCACCTTCAACATCGCCGGGGACGGCGTGCTGTTGCTCTCGCAGTGCTCGCGACGGCTGGGGCGGCCGACGATGCCGGTGCTGCTGCCTGCCGTCACCTGGGTCGGCCAGGCGCTGCGTACGGTCGGCATGACGGACTTCTCGCCGGAGCAGATCCGGTTGCTCACTCACGGCCGGGTGGTCTCCACCGTCCAGATGCGCGAGACCCTCGGTTTCCACCCGGGGTTCACCACAGCGGAGACGTTCGCGGAGTTCGCGCGCAGTCAGCGGCCCGGACTGCTGCCGCCGGACGCGGTGGGCAGGGTGGTCGACAGACTGGCTGCCATGCCGTTCGCCGGCACGACCGGCGATGTTCCGGGGATCACCGGGGCGGGTGGCACACACCCGACCCCCAGCGCCAGGTAGAGGAGCGCACCGACGATGGCGGATGCCAAGGTCATTCCGTTCGACGACGACCGTTCGCGGTCGGGCGGCTCACCGCGCTCCGCGCGACGCCGGTCCGCGGGGGTCGGCAGCCGGGGCCAGGGGCCTGCGGCGGCCTCTGTGCTCGGGACTGCGGCCGTCAGCGCCCTTCCGGGGCAACTGGACGCCTCGCTGCCGCAGGAGGAGCCCGAGCAGGCCGGGCAGCCCCTGGAGGGGGCGGAGCGCGATGGCTGGGACCGGCGGATCGCCGGCGGGCTCGCGTTCCTGCGGCGGCGGGTCACCGGCGAGTACGACGTCGACGAGTTCGGGTACGACGAGGAGCTGACGGATCAGGTCCTGATGTCGATGCTGCGGCCGATGTACGAGAAGTACTTCCGGGTCGAGGTGAAGGGCATCGAGAACATCCCTTCCGACGGCGGGGCGCTCATCGTGTCCAACCACTCGGGGACGCTGCCGCTCGACGGGCTGATGCTTCAGGTCGCGGTGCACGACAACCATCCGGCGGGGCGGCATCTGCGGCTGCTCGCCGCCGATCTCGTCTTCATGCTGCCGGTGGTCAACGAGCTCGCCCGCAAGGCCGGGCACACGCTGGCCTGTGCGGAGGACGCGGAGCGGCTGCTGAGGCGGGGCGAGGTCGTCGGGGTGATGCCGGAGGGCTTCAAGGGCATCGGCAAGCCGTTCGGCGAGCGGTACAAGCTCCAGCGCTTCGGGAGGGGTGGCTTCGTGTCGACGGCGCTGCGGGCCGGGGTGCCGATCGTTCCGTGTTCGATCGTGGGGGCGGAAGAGATCTACCCGATGATCGGCAACGCGAAGACGCTGGCGCGGCTCCTGGGGTTTCCGTACTTCCCGATCACGCCGACGTTTCCCTGGCTCGGGCCGCTCGGGGCGGTGCCGTTGCCGACGAAGTGGACGATTCAGTTCGGGGAACCGATCTCCACGAGTGGGTATCCGGTGGAGGCGGCGGAGGATCCGATGCTGATGTTCAATCTGACGGATCAGGTGCGAGAGCAGATTCAGCACACGCTGTACAAGTTGTTGGTGCAGCGGAGGTCGGTGTTCTTCTGAGGTGCGTGCCCGCCCTGTGGGTGCTTTGTCCTCGATCGCCGGACGGGCTCGATTGGCCGCCGGACGGGCTTGGAGTGCCCGTCCGGCGGCTGAGGTTGCGTCAGTCGTTCAGATCCTCGCCGTTGATCCCCAGGCCCGGGAGCAGGCCGGGGAGGAGTGGCGGCAGGGTTACGTCCGGGGTGGGCGGGGTGCTGACGCGGGCGTCGGGGGACGGGGTGGCGCCCGGGGGCGGGGTGCCGAGGAGGCCGTCCGTCCCGCCGACGATCAGGCCGTCGGCCGGGGTGCTGCCGGAGCCCGACGGGTGGGGCGTGGCGCTGTTGCCCGTACGGCCTTCCGACGCTTCGGGTGACGAGGGCGAGGACTGGTCCGTACGGAACGGTCCCGTGCCCTGCTCCTTGTCGTTCGACTGTGGTGAGCCGCTGCTCCTGTCCGGGGTGCGGGGCAGCAGCGACTGCAGCGGTCCGACCTCTTCGTCTATGGCGTCGAAGACCGAGCTGACCTGGTCGCCCACATCGGTCAGCTGTACGGGAAGCCGGTCGCGCAGGCTGCTCCAGCTCTCGCGGTGCGAGCGGGAGAAGGACTCCAGGGTCTGGATCGGGCCGATGGCGCCGTCCCGCTGGTAGGCCTCGTGGAGCAGGCGGTGGCCCTCGGTGGCGTCGTGCGTCATGCCGTTGAGCGTGCGCCTTACCTCGCCGAGCTGTTCGTGGTCGAGATCGCCGGAGCGTGCGCGCTCCATCAGCCGACGGGCCTCGCTGAGCCGGGTCGATGCCTGGTCGAGGTAGACCTCGCCGCGGTCGGCGTCGCTGCTGGCCATGCCGAGGTGGATGTCCTCCATGCCGCGCTTGAGCCCGTACAGCGAATCACCCGGCAGGGCGTCGGAACTGGCAGCGGCCACTCCGCCGAAGGCTCCTGCCGCAACACCGACGGTGAGCCCGCCGGCCGCGAGGCCCTTCGCCCAGCGTGAGCGCGGACGCAATTTCCGGAGCGGGGAGGCCCGGTGGGCCCCCTTCGTCCGCTGTTCGGGCACCGTAGGGCCCGCGGACGCGCCGCCCTCGGCGAACATGGCCTCCATGGCGGCGACGAGCTGGGCTCGCTGCACCACTTTGACTTCGGGATCCAACTCCGGCCGCGGTAGCTCACCGAGGCCGTTCGCCAGGGCCAACAGCGTTCCGTGGTCGGCCGGTTCGGCCGATTCCTCGGGCTGTACGGCTGCCGCACCGCGGAGCGACTGCTCCTCCAGGGCCTGGGCGAAGGCGTTCGCCCGCCGGTGTGCCGAAACGTTTGCGATCACAGGCGGCACCTCCTCTCGTCATGACGGTCGACTCCCCTGAGGGTCCGGAAGGTTGCACACCTTGAGCGCTTCCACACGAATGAGTGAGTGTCGGCGGACATGGGGTGACGACAGGGGGCCTGCAACCGGCACAACGAGGGGCGCGGCACTTGGGTTACGCACGAAGGATGATCGCACCAGTGCGCGATGAACATATCGCCGAGAGCGATTCGGCCGGGGGTGCGGTCAGCGGGCATCGTCCGGAAGGAGCCGGGCCAGGGTGCGGACGGCGCGGTACTGCAAGGTCTTGATCGCGCCCTCGTTCTTGCCCATGACCCGGGCTGTCTCGGCGACCGAAAGGCCCTGGAGGAAACGCAGGGTCACGCACTCCTGCTGCTGGGGGTTGAGTCGCCGCACGGCCTGCAGCAGTGCGGCGTTGGAGAGGGACTCCAGGACGGAGTCCTCGGGGCTGCGCTCGACCTCGTTGGCGTCGAGCATCTCGCCGGTGGTCACTTCCAGCCGGAAGCGGCTGGACTTGAAGTGGTCGGCGACCAGGTTGCGGGCGATCGTGACCAGCCAGGCGCCGAAGTCGCGGCCCTGCCAGGTGAAGGTGGAGATACGGCGCAGGGCGCGCAGGAAGGTCTCGCTGGTGAGGTCCTCCGCCGTCGCCTTGCCGCCCACGCGGTAATAGATGTAGCGGTAGACGGTGTCGCTGTACTGGTCGTAGAGGCGGCCGAAGGCGTCAGCCTCGCCGGCCTGGGCACGCTCGACGAGATCCATCATGCGCGCGCTGTCGCTGTCGGCGGTGGGCCGACGAACGGTGGACGTGGTTGTTGCGCCGCGGTTGCTGCGTCTTCCGACCGCCGCACCGCGTTCGGCCAGGGCGTAGCAAGGGCCGACAGGTGCAGGGGTGGCAAATGCGGGTACGGCGTACGCGGTGGGGACGAAGCCGCGCAGGCGGTCGGCGACCGTTGCGCGCAGCGTAGCCAGGCCCGAGGCGTCAACCCCGACGTGTGGGTACACGGGACTCCCAGAGGCAGAGCTTCCATCACGTGCAGTGCGAAACCGTCACTCGTCGTAGTGAGTGGTGGTTCCGGAATGCGTCTGAGGAGAATAACGCTTCGTACAGGCAGTGCTACACCCAGTTGCTAAAATCTTCGATTACGTCGCTTCTGTGGCGACTAATCGACGCATCAAGCAGCACATCGTGACCGGTTGTTGATCGAATTACTTCGGGATCTGCCTGCGGGTGCGACGGGTTGTGGTCGGGTGCGAGCAATTCGGCTGGCGGGAGCAGTGGGTGGGCAAGGGGTCCCGATCAGCGGCAGGCGTGCGGGCGCGGCTCGGCGGCCCCTGGCGGGGGCGCGAGCAGGTGTGCGAGAAGGTGCGCGAGCGGGGGCGCGAGCAGGTGTGCGTCAGCGGCGGCGGCGGTGCAGGGCGACGGCGGCCGCGGTGCCGCCGGCGAGGGCGCCGACTCCGGCCGCGGCCGGGATGCCGACCTTGGCCGCCTTGCGGCCCGTCCGGTAGTCCCGCAGCCGCCAGTCGAGCGCGCGGGCGTGCTTGCGGAGCTTGGCGTCCGGGTTGATCGCGTACGGGTGTCCGACCAAGGACAACATCGGGATGTCGTTGTGCGAATCGCTGTACGCCGCACAGCGGTCGAGTTCCAGGCCCTCGGCCGCCGCCAGGGCGCGGACCGCCTCGGCCTTCGCGGGCCCGTGCAGCGGCTCGCCGACCAGGCGGCCGGTGTAGACGCCGTCGACGGATTCGGCGACCGTGCCGAGCGCGCCGGTCAGGCCGAGGCGGCGGGCGATGATCGTGGCGGTCTCCACCGGAGCGGCGGTGACCAGCCAGACGCGCTGTCCGGCGTCGAGGTGGGCCTGGGCGAGGGCGCGGGTGCCGGGCCAGATGCGGTCGGCCATGTACTCGTCGTAGATCTCCTCGCCGATGGACATCAGCTCGGAGACGCGGTGCCCCTTGACGATGGACAGCGCGCTGTCGCGGGCGTCCTGCATGTGCTCCGGGTCCTCGACGCCCGCCAGTCTGAACCAGGCCTGCTGCCAGGCGAACCGGGTCAGCTCGCGACGCTGGAAGAACTTCCGCTTGTACAGGCCGCGGCCGAAGTGGAAGAGCGCCGCGCCCTGCATCACGGTGTTGTCCAGGTCGAAGAAGGCGGCGGCCCGGTCGTCGCCGACGACGGGGAAGGGCGGTTCCTCGACCTCCGTGCGGACGGCGGTGTCCTGGTCGGTGGCGGGGGACTGGTCGTCGGGGAGTTCGGTGGGGAGGGAGGACTTCCGTGCTGCCTCAGCTGCTGCCTCGCCTGCCAGCACGCTCCGTGCTGTCGCGGGGCGCCTACGGGGTGTGAGCCATCCAAGAGCGGCCATGCCGTGAGCATAACCAGTTGGTTCGGCCCTTCCCGACCTGCCGGGATGCCGTGCCGTGAACTCTTGGCTGCCGATTTGTCGAACGGGCGATTCGGGGCGTATCGGCTCAAGGGGGGAATAGGCCTCCTCGCGGCTCGGAACGCCGATCCTCCGCCGGGGCGGGGGGTCGGGCTTTTTCCGGCGCAGAATGAAGGCATGAGTGCCCTGCTGCGACGTACGAAGAAGAAGCCTGCGGACCGGGTGGTGACCCTGGTCGGGAAACCCGGATGTCACCTCTGCGACGACGCGAGGGCGGTGGTGCGGGAGGTTTGTGCGGAGACCGGTGCGTCCTGGGAGGAGAAGGACATCACCCAGGACGAGGAGCTGCACCGGGAGTACTGGGAGCAGATTCCGGTTGTCCTGATCGATAACGAACAGCACACGTTCTGGCGGGTGGATCCGGCGAGGCTGCGCAGCGCACTGCGCTCGTGAGTGAAACCCGGTTACCATCATGGGCGTTTTGAGTGGTCTCGGGGGAGTGGCTGTGAGGAGTGTGTACCGCTTTGCCCCCTTCGGGCCCCCAACGGGCTGATGCGATCCTTGGTTCCGGGATCGCACAACGAATGTGCGTGACCCCGATCACTTTGACCGGACAAAACGGACACTATCTTTGTGCACGTGTTCACAAAGGCATAGCCTGCTTTCGACGGGGCGGCCTTGGGACAGACGGCCGCCTGCAGCCCCGCTCATCCCGCAGGAGCACCGTGGCAACTGGCCGAACTCACCGACCGGCGACCCGTAGCCGAGGAATTCCCGAGGCCACCGTCGCCCGACTTCCGCTGTACCTGCGCGCACTGACCGCGCTCTCCGAGCGCTCGGTCCCCACGGTCTCGTCCGAGGAGCTCGCCGGGGCGGCGGGGGTCAACTCTGCGAAGTTGCGCAAGGACTTCAGCTACCTCGGGTCCTACGGGACGCGTGGTGTCGGGTACGACGTCGAGTATCTCGTCTACCAGATCTCCCGCGAACTCGGGCTCACCCAGGACTGGCCGGTCGTGATCGTCGGTATCGGTAACCTCGGCGCCGCGCTCGCCAACTACGGCGGCTTCGCCTCCCGCGGTTTCCGGGTTGCCGCACTGATCGACGCCGACCCCGCGATGGCCGGAACGCCCGTCGCCGGGATTCCCGTGCAGCACGCCGACGAACTGGAGAGGATCGTCGGGGACAACGGCGTGTCGATCGGCGTCATCTCGACCCCGGCCGGTGCCGCGCAGCAGGTCTGCGACCGGCTCGTCGCCGCGGGCGTCACCTCCATCCTGAACTTCGCGCCGACGGTGCTCTCCGTGCCCGACGGCGTCGACGTCCGCAAGGTCGACCTCTCCATCGAGCTTCAGATCCTCGCCTTCCACGAGCAGCGCAAGGCCGGCGAGGATACCGCCGAGGGCAGCCCGGACCCGGCCGTACCGCCCGTGCGTGCCGCCGCCGACGGCCGGAAGGGACCCGACGGGGACATGCCCGCCGTGATGCCGGCATGAGTCTTCTCGTCGTAGGGCTGAGCCACCGCAGCGCCCCCGTCTCCGTACTGGAGCGGGCCTCGCTGGCTGCCGAGACGCAGGCCAAGCTCCTCCAGGACACCCTCGCCGCGGAACCCGCGGTCGAGGCCGCCGTGCTGGCCACCTGCAACCGCATCGAGCTGTACGCCGACGTGGACAAGTTCCACGCGGGCGTCGCCGAACTGTCCACGCTCCTCGCCCAGCACAGCGGCGTCGGACTGGACGAGCTCACTCCGTATCTCTATGTGCACTACGAGGACCGGGCCGTCCACCATCTCTTCTCGGTGGCCTGCGGGCTGGACTCGATGGTCGTCGGCGAGGGCCAGATCCTCGGGCAGATCAAGGACGCGCTGGCGCTGGGGCAGGAGCTCCACACCGCCGGCCGACTGCTGAACGATCTGTTCCAGCAGGCTCTGCGGGTCGGCAAGCGCGCCCACAGCGAGACCGGGATCGACCGGGCCGGGCAGTCGCTCGTCACCTTCGGTCTCCAGCAGCTCGCGGCCGGTGCGGATGTCGCCGACTGGGCCAGGGGCAAGCGTGCCCTGGTGATCGGCGCCGGCTCGATGTCGTCGCTGGCCGCCGCCACCCTGGCCCGTACCGGTGTCGCCGAGATCGTCGTCGCCAACCGGACCCGGGCCCGCGCCGACCGGCTCGTCGAGATCCTCAACCAGCCCGGCGGCGCGGGAGTGGCCGCGCACGCCGTGGAGATGGCCGCGGTCTCCGACGAACTGACACGTGCCGATGTCGTCGTCTCGTGCACCGGGGCGACGGGGCTCGTGCTGACCGCCGAGGCCGTCGCCGGAGCGCTCGGCCTGGACTTCGACCCCGCGTGCGAGGCGCCCGCCGCGTCCGTCCCCGCGCCGCCCGCCGCCCCCGACCGGCATGCCGCCTGGGTGGAGAACGGCGCCGCCGGTACGGTGCGCCGGGCCGTCCGGCGGGACACCGTGCCCGCCCAGGGCACAGGTCCCGTCCGCCTCGCCCTGCTCGACCTCGCCATGCCGCGCGACATCGACGGCGCCACCGCCCGCCTCGACGGCGTGCGCCTCGTCGACATCGAGTCGCTCGCAGAGGCGTCCGCGGACGCCCCGATGGCCGCCGATGTGGACCAGGTGCGCGCCATCGTCGCCGACGAGGTCGCCGCCTTCGGTGCCGCCCAGCGCGCCGCCCACATCACCCCGACCGTCGTCGCCCTGCGCACGATGGCCGCCGGAGTGGTCGCGGGCGAGATCGCACGGCTCGACGGACGCCTTCCCGACCTGGACGAGAAGCAGCGCGCCGAGATCTCGCAGACCGTGCGCCGCGTCGTCGACAAGCTCCTGCACGCGCCCACCGTGCGGGTCAAGCAGCTCGCCAGCGAGCCCGGCGGCGCCGGGTACGCCGATGCGCTGCGGGAACTCTTCGACCTCGACCCGCAGACGGTCGCCGCCGTCTCCCGGGCAGACCTGAACGACCCGAATCGAGGGCGGTCATGACCGACAACTCATCCCTGGGCGCGGGGGCCACCAAGCCGCTGAGGCTGGGCACCCGGCGCAGCAAGCTCGCCATGGCGCAGTCCGGCCACGTCGCCGAAGCGGTCAGCGAGGTGACCGGGCGCGCCGTCGAGCTCGTCGAGATCACCACGTACGGCGACACCTCCCGGGAGCGCCTCTCGCAGATCGGCGGCACCGGCGTGTTCGTCGCCGCGCTGCGCGACGCGCTGCTGCGCGGCGAGGTGGACTTCGCCGTCCACTCGCTCAAGGACCTGCCGACCGCCCAGCCCGAGGGCCTCGTGCTGGCCGCCGTACCGGTGCGCGAGGACCCGCGCGACGTGCTGGTGGCGAGGGACGGGCTGACCTTCGAGCAGCTGCCGTCCGGTGCCCGCATCGGCACCGGCTCGCTGCGCCGTATGGCGCAGCTCAACGCGTACGCCCGCAACCACGGCCTCGACATCGAGACCGTGCCGATCCGGGGGAACGTCGATACGCGTATCGGATTTGTACGAAGCGGGGAGCTGGACGCGGTGGTACTCGCCGCGGCCGGGCTCAGCCGCCTCGGCCGGACCGGTGAGGTGACCGACTTCCTGTCGGTCGACACCGTCCTGCCCGCTCCCGGCCAGGGAGCACTGGCGATCGAATGCGCTGCGACCAGCGCGGACCTCGCCGCCGCGCTCGCCGAGCTCGACGACCCGTACACCCGGGCCGCCGTGACCGCCGAGCGTGCCCTGCTCGCCGCCCTGGAGGCCGGTTGCTCCGCACCTGTGGGTGCGCTGGCCGACCTCCTGGTCGACGGACAGGCTGTCAACGAACTGCGCCTGCGCGGTGTCGTCGGTTCCACCGACGGTTCCTCGCTGGTACAGATGTCCACCACCGGTCCCGTCCCCACGTCGCACGACGACGCGGCGGCCCTCGGTCGCGAACTCGCGGCCGAGATGCTCGCCAAGGGGGCGGCCGGTCTTATGGGGGAGCGAGCACTTTGAGCCCCACCGGCCACGCCGCATCCGACTTTCCGGCCCTGTCCGCACAAGGGCACGTCACCTTCCTCGGCGCCGGTCCCGGCGACCCGGGACTGCTGACTCTGCGCGCTGTCGAGGCGCTCGCGAGCGCGGACGTTCTTGTCGCCGAGCCGGACGTTCTCGGCGTCGTTCGCTGCCATGCGCGGGCAGGTGTAAGCGCACCTGAGCTGACGGTTGTTGACGCGCAGTCAGCAGCCGCCAGCGTTCCCGTTCTCAGGGATGCGGTCAATCTTGTCATGGAGGCAGCGAAGGGCGGCAGGCGGGTCGTCCGTGCCGTTTCCGGCGACCCGGGACTGGACGGGAACGCCGGCGCGGAGATGCTCGCCTGCGCCACCGCCGGTATCCCCTTCGAGGTCGTGCCGGGTGTCGCCAACGCCGTGGGCGTGCCCGCGTACGCCGGTGTGCCGCTGCGTGACGCGCAGGGTGCCGACGTCCGGTTCGTCGACGCCCGTACCGCGTCGGACCGCTGCTGGGCGGAGGTCGGCGCGAGCGATGCCACGGCCGTCGTCTCGACGACGCTCGACTCGGTGGCCGCGGCCGCCGGTGAGCTGGTCTCGGCGGGCCGCAAGCCCGACACCCCGCTGACCGTGACGGTCGCCGGCACGACGACCCGCCAGCGCACCTGGACGGCGACCCTCGGGACGATCGCCCAGGTCCTGAAGCAGGCGAAGGTCCTCCCGTCGCCGGACGGGCACCAGCCCGTCATAGCCGTGGTCGGTGAGCGCAGCTCCGCCGCCCAGCGCGACCAGCTCGCGTGGTTCGAGTCCAAGCCGCTGTTCGGCTGGAAGGTGCTCGTCCCGCGTACCAAGGAGCAGGCGGCGTCGCTCTCCGACCAGCTTCGTTCGTACGGTGCCGTGCCGCACGAGGTCCCGACGATCGCCGTCGAGCCGCCTCGTACGCCCCAGCAGATGGAGCGCGCGGTCAAGGGCCTGGTCACGGGCCGCTACGAGTGGATCGCCTTCACCAGCGTCAACGCCGTGAAGGCCGTCCGGGAGAAGTTCGAGGAGTACGGGCTCGACGCCCGTGCCTTTGCCGGGATCAAGGTCGCGGCCGTCGGCGAGCAGACCGCCGCCGCGCTCGTCGACTTCGGTGTGAAGCCGGACCTGGTGCCGTCCGGTGAGCAGTCGGCCGCCGGTCTGCTGGAGGACTGGCCGCCGTACGACCCGGTCTTCGACCCGATCGACCGGGTCTTCCTGCCGCGCGCCGACATCGCCACCGAGACGCTGGTGGCCGGGCTCATCGAGCTGGGCTGGGAGGTCGACGACGTCACCGCGTACCGCACGGTCCGTGCCTCGCCGCCGCCCTCCGACACGCGTGAGGCCATCAAGGGCGGCGGCTTCGACGCGGTGCTCTTCACCTCGTCGTCGACCGTACGGAACCTCGTCGGCATCGCGGGCAAGCCGCACAACGTGACGGTCATCGCGTGCATCGGCCCGGCGACGGCCAAGACCGCCGAGGAGCACGGCCTGCGTGTCGACGTCCTGTCGCCGGAACCCTCGGTGCACAAGCTGGCCGAGGCGCTCGCCGAGTTCGGTGCGCGGCGCCGGGAGGCGGCGAAGGAGGCCGGTGACCCGGTGACGCGGCCCAGCGAGCGGCGTCCCGGCGCGCGGCGGCGTCGTACGACGACCTGACCTGCCTGGTCGACGGTGTGAGGACGGGCGGTCCGGCTGCTTCGGCGGCCGGGCCGCCCGTCGCCGTTGCGGCGCTTTTCCGGCGCCGGTGTCGGTAAATCGGTGATGTGTACGGGTCTAGTCTCGAAGCATGACTGTGTACGGAAACTTCCCCGGCTCCCGCCCCCGGCGGCTGCGGACGACCCCGGCGATGCGACGCATGGTCGCCGAGACACGGCTCGACCCGGCGAATCTGATCCTGCCCGCGTTCGTACGCGAGGGCATCGACGCGCCCGTCGCCATCTCGGCCATGCCCGGCGTGCAGCAGCACACCCTGGACACCCTGCGGAAGGCCGCCGTCGAAGCGGTCTCGGCCGGGGTCTCCGGGATCATGCTCTTCGGCGTCCCCGCGGACGAGAAGAAGGACGCCCGGGGCGCGGCGGGCACGGACCCGGACGGCATCCTCCAGGTCGGGCTGCGCGCGGTGCGCGAGGAGGTCGGTGACGATCTCGTCGTCATGTCGGACCTGTGCCTGGACGAGTACACCGACCACGGCCACTGCGGCGTCCTGACCGCCGACGGCCGCGTCGACAACGACGCGACGCTGGAGCGGTACGCCGAGATGGCCCAGGTCCAGGCCGACGCGGGCGCCCATGTGGTCGGCCCCAGCGGCATGATGGACGGCCAGGTCGGCGTCATCCGCGACGCGCTGGACCAGACGGGTCACGAGGACGTCTCGATCCTCGCCTACACGGCGAAGTACTCGTCGGCGTTCTACGGGCCGTTCCGCGAGGCTGTCGGCTCGTCGCTGAAGGGCGACCGCAAGACGTACCAGCAGGACCCGGCGAACGCCCGTGAGTCGCTGCGCGAGCTGGCGCTCGACCTCGAAGAGGGCGCCGACATGGTCATGGTCAAGCCGGCCGGACCGTACCTCGACATCCTTGCGAAGGTCGCCGACTCGGTGGACGTGCCGGTCGCCGCGTACCAGATCAGTGGCGAGTACGCGATGATCGAGGCCGCCGCGGAGCGTGGCTGGATCGACCGGGACGCGGCCATTCTGGAGAGCCTGACCGGCATTCGCCGGGCGGGTGCGCAGATGATCCTGACGTACTGGGCGACGGAGGTCGCGCAGCGGCTCGGCGGTCGCTGAGCGGGCGTGTTCCGTGCCGTCGCATCGTGCGGACGGCACCGGTGGGGTCGGCGCTCCGACGTGTTCACCCGGCGGAGTGTCGGCCCCACGCCGTGAGGACGCGGGGCGCCGCGTCGCCGAGGTTGGTGCGCGGGGCCGGGGCGCCCTTCCCGGCAGGCCGCCGCCGGGCGGGCGCCCGCCGCGTGCTTGCCCTTGCGGGCGGCGGGCGTGTGTCCGGGGTGCACCGCGGATGCGGTGCCGGCGCCGCTGGGAACCCGAGCCCCGGGATACGAGCCCCGGGACGCGAGATCCGGGCCCGCTGGTTCACTCCTGCGGGGGACGGGGCGGGGGTGCGGCCGGGCGGTGAGCTTCGGGATTCGGGCGTCGGGATGCGAGCGCCGGGATACGGGTTCCGGGATTCGAGCGCCTTCTTCAACCGGTGGGTGAGGAAGGGGGGTTGGGGTAACCGGCCCACCTACCGGACCCGTCACGGCCAGCAAGTATGACTAATCGTGACAGCTTGCGACACGACGTGCTGAGTGCTTACGGTGCGAGAACTGAACGACCCCGACGCGGTGTTGTCGCACCATGCCGGGGCCTCACCCCGAGATCGAGAACAGGACGATCTCGTGGCTACCCAGAACCTTAGCTCCGCCCTGTCCGCGCCCGCATCCTCGCCCGCGTACCCCATGGCCAAGCCCGGTTACGGCAAGCGGTCCGCGCCGGGCCAACATCCCCCTCGCGCCGACGACTTCGCGCTGCTGCCCGAGCGGGAGCGGTATGTCGCCGGGTTCGTCGACCATCTGCCCGACGGTGCGGCGATGACGGTGAAGACCCTGGCCAAGCAACTTCCGCTGTACGGACAGCAGGCCGTGGGCAGCGCCCTGACCGCCCTCTCGGTGGCCGGTCATCTGCGCCGGGTACGTCGCCTGGCGGGCGAGGGCGAGCAGGTTCGCTGGGTCTTCCGCACGTTCTGGTCGCGTACGGCGCGCGACAACGAGTGGTGGAACGCGTACCTGGCCGCGGAGGACCGCCCGGTGGTGGCCGGAGCCGCACCGGGGGCGTGGGCGGAGCCGGATGTGTCGACGGCCGTGCCCCCGGTGTCCTGGACCGCCGCGCCGGAGTCGGTTTCGGCTTTGGTTCCGGTTCCGGTTCCGGCTTCGGTTTCGGCTCCTAGGGACGCTGCCGACGCCGACGTGGTGCCTGCCGTGCCCGCGTCCGCCGTGCCCGCATCCGCCGTGCCCGCGCCGCGGGGACCGGAGCGTCCCTCGCCTGCGTATGTGGCGCTGGCCCGGCTCGGGCGTGTCGATCACCGGCTGGCCCTCTCCGCCGCCGACTGCGAGGCGCTGGAGGCGCTGGCTGCCGAATGGCTTGTACGCGGTGTGGGTGCGGACTACCTCGTCCAGGCGCTCTCTGCCGGGCTTCCCGCCCGGGTCGACTCGCCGGTCGGCTTTCTGCGGCGTCGACTCAAGGACAAGATCCCGCCGGTGCTGCCCGACACCCCCGAGACTTCCGGCGGTTTTGCCCGCAGCCTGATGGTGGAGTGCACCCGGTGCGGCACCCCTGGCCGCCCCGAAGCGCTCCCCGACGGCCTCTGCCGCCCCTGCCGCCCGGCCGTCCACGGCTCGGACGCCGCCCCGGAGACCGTCACCGAGCCCGAGGCCGGGCGTGAGGTACGTGCCCGCGTGAGCGAACTCCGCGACCTGCTCAGGCTCCCCTGACGTCACGCCTGCGGCCTCGGAGGCTCAGGGCCAGTCGACCACGGCCATGAAGGCCACCCACGTGACGAACACCGTGGCGGGTGCGGCCAGGGCGAGGACGATCGCGACCGGCGGCCTGCGCCTGGTGAACACCCAGCTCGCGATCAGCACGATCAGGGCCAGCACAAGGCCGCAGCAGGACACCGTCCATGCCGGACCGAAGCTGGCCTCGAAGCGGTCGGAATCCGCCCCCGAGCAGGAATCGCAGGCCATCGGCGAGAACATGCTGTAGACGAGGGCGAGGAACGCGAGCGGAAGCGTCACGACCGTGGAGATCAGCGAGGCGATCCAGGTGTGCGGACGACAGGGAGCCAGGGTGTCTTCGGGCATGTGTACGAGTCAACTCGGCGGCCGGGCCGACCGCATGAGTCGTTGTACTCAGTCCCACCAGAACGACCAGGTCTCCTGGTCCAGCACCATCTTCTCGGCGTAGACGTCCAAATCGTACGGCGGGTTCTGCTCGATGTTGTCCGGGCAGAACGCGAAGTGCTCGGCAGCGACCGCCCGTGCCTCCGCGAGGGTGGTGGGCGGTCGCCCGACCGAGACGGTCAGGGTGTCGAAGCCCAGCACCACGACACGTATGCCGAAGCGGTCCTCCCAGGAGCGGAGCACCGCGCAGATGCGGGCCACGTCGCCCTCGAAGTTGGCCGGTCCCGACCAGCCGATCGCCGCCGGTATGTCCGCACTGCGCCGGGCCGGGACGAGCGCCGCCCGCACTCCGGGGAACCAGCCGTCCGGGCCGGCGCACTCGTCCGCGATCTCCGCCGCCAGGTCATCGGGGGAGATCCGACCCTCGGCGGCCGGGACGGGCGCCAGGCCCGGCCATTCGCCTTCCTCGGCGTCGAGTTCGTCGGGTGCGCAGTCGTCCCAGTACTCGCCGAGCACCTCCTCGGCATCGTGGTCACCGGGGTACGACGTACTGTCCGGGTCCAGATCCCAGGTGCCGGGCCACTGATCGCGGCGGCCACCATCGATCAGTACGGGAAGCAGCCCCACCGCCCGCCCGGCCGCGCGCAGATCGTCCCACGTCCCCGGCGACGCGGGCTCGTCGGCCACCCAGAGAAGTGGTTCGTGCCATGGGCCGTCGATCGTCGCGTCGACCAGTGCACCGGGCGGGAGTTGAAGCCCTGACGTCGCCAGGGACGGGAGCGGGTTCGGAAGCGTCGCCATGACTACGACTTTAGGCGCGGCCACTGACAGCGGTGGGGCGCGGTCGGCTTCCGGCCCTCCCGCGGCCGGACTTGGGGCGGACTACGGGTGTGCGTGAACGACGGCGAACGCGGTGCGAGCGGTGGTGCCGTCGGGCAGCGGCACGTCCGCGGTGACGTGACCGAGTGCCTGCCCCTCGGCAGCCTGTCCCGGCTGGAGAACGCGGTTGATGCGGATGGTCAGCCGGCGCCCGTCGGCCGCCATCTCCACGAGGATGTCCGTACCACTGGGGTCGTCGGTCACGGTCGTGGAGGCGATTGCCGCCGGGGCGCCGGTCTCCGCGAACCAACCGGTCACGGAGGGGTCGGGGGTGTCGCTCGCACCCTGCATCTGCGGCACGGCCTCGCCGACGATCAACGCGAACAACTGGGCGACGAGGACCGGGTCACGCGTGCCGTCGTACACCCACCGCTGCCCCAGCACCCCGTGCTCCATCGTGCCGATGAGCGCTTGGTCGGCACCAGCGATCGGTGCGCCTCGGTAGCTGAACGGCACGTGATACGTGATCGCTTGGCCGCCCGAGGTGTCGGTGGCAGCCATGAACTCGATGCCGACCTCGCCCTCCGGGTCGTCCAGCCGGAAGCCGCCGGATTTCACCAGCTCGGGCTGCTGCCCCGACTTGCCGCGGTACCAGGGCTGCGTGGGCAGCCAGGTGGCGAGCAGCTCCAGCTTGGTCGGCGTCAGGGTGGTGCGGTGGATGACAGCCATGGCGGTGGTATCCCTTCCGTGGGCTCAGACGAGACGCCGGTCGGCGGCGAGGCCGGCGAAGGCCGACCAGGTGGTGGGCGCGACGGTGAGGGTGGGGCCGTCGGGGTTCTTGGAGTCGCGGATGTGGATGGCGGTGGGGTGTGCGGCGACCTCGACGCAGGCGCCGCCCTCGTCGCCGCTGTAGCTCGACTTGCGCCATTCGTAGGCAACTTCGAGGCAGGCGCCGCCCTCGTCGCTGCTGTAGCTGGACTTGAACCACTCAAGTGCGGTGCTGCTCATAGCTCTCCCAGCAGGCGATCCAACAGGCCCACGGTGTCTTCGGGGCTGAGGGCCTGAGCTCGCAGCATCGCATATTTCTGGGTGAGGATGCTGACCTCGTCGGGGTCGGAGACGAGCACGCTGCCGCGTTGGGTCTCGGAGAAGGAGATGTGCTGGTAGTCCGGCGTCTCCAGCAGGATGAAGGGGCCTGCAAGTCCCGCGTGGGTGCGGCTGTTCAGTGGCAGCACCTGGAGACAGATGCCGGGGAGTGCGGCACACGCCCGAAGGTGGCGCAACTGCTCCGCATGGCCCTCGGTGTCCAGGAGTTGAAGCATCAGGACCGGTTCCCAGACGACGAAGCTGATGGTCGGGGGCATGGCGCGGTGCAGAATCTCCTGGCGTTTCAGGCGGCCCGTGGTCTGGATGGCGATCTCGTCCTCGCTGAAGACGGGGACCCGGTTGCGGAAGACGGCTCGGGCGTACGGCTCGGTCTGGAGCAGTCCCGGGAGTACCTGGTTGTCGTACCAGGACAGGGCCAGGGCTTCGTGTTCCAGGTCCAGGTACTGCTCGGCCCAGGCCGGGACGAGGTCCACCTCGGGCATGTTGTCCACCGCCGTCTCCAGCGCCCCCTTCGTCTCCAGCAACTGGTCCAACCGGCAGGCCAGTTCCGGCAACAGCGCGCGTCTGCCCTGCTCGATGGAGGCGATCGTCTCCACCTGATGCCCCACCCGGTCAGCGAGCTGTGCCTGGGTCAGGCCCGCCGCGACGCGGAACACGCCGACCAGTTTGCCCACGAGTTTCATTGCCGACGCGTTCTTGCGCTGCCGCTTCCTGGGGTGCATACGGATCGAACTCCCACCTACATGCGTACGTCACGCGCGCGCGACCCGTACAAGAAATCTGTACGGGTGTGCATACTGCGGCAGCGTAGTCACGGAGTGTGACTCTCGTCCCATGAACGAGACGATGCAACTCTCGCTGCTGCGTGAGCGGTTCTACCGGCGCGAGCGCCGATCGGTTCCTGCGGCACGGGAGTTCGTACGAGCAACCGTCACCGATTCCCTGTGGGCGTCACGAATCCGACGGATCGGTGCAGGAGTTCTGCAGGATGGACTCCTCGGTCGGCAGGTAGTCCGTTTCCCAGCCCGTGTTGTTCTCCATGGCCTGGGGCAGCGACGTTTTGAGGTCGTCCAGCCACTCATTGCTGCCCACATAGTCCTTGACGATCTCCAGCAGCCGGCCACAGTCGTCGCGATGCTTCTTGGGCAGGGCGATGCCGTACATCTGGGCGGGGCCGAAGGTGAGGTCCGGGAGGACGTGCAGCCCCTCCTCGGCGTGCTGATCGGCGAAACCGTAGAGGATGAGCTGATCGGTGGACATGGCGACGGGGCGGGTCTCCTCCGGGCCGTGGAGCATGGCTTCGATGCACTGCGAGGCGGTGTTCTTCTCGTCCGGGATGCCGATCTTCAGCTGCTTGAGTAGCTGGGCGGACGTCGTGCCCTTGTACGTGCAGATCGGCTTGTCCTTGAGATCCGACAAGCTCGTGATGTCCGAAGACTTGCCGACCAGGATGCCTTGTTTGTTGGTGAGATAGGGGCCGACGAAGTCGATCTCGTGCATGCGGTCCTTTGTGATGGAGAACGTCGCGATGACCAGGTCGTTCTTCTTCGTCTTGGTCAATGAGGGGATCCGGTCGGCGGAGGAAACGTACCGCTCGGCCATACTGACGCCCAGCTTGTCGGTGATCCGCTTGCCGACGCGGTAGTCGAAGCCGGTGGTGTGGTATTCCGGTGCGTCCCCCGTGCCGGGCTGGTCGCTCTTGAAGCCGATGTTGATCCGGTCCTTGCCGAGGAAGGTGGGCTTGGGCGCCTGTGAGCAGGCTGCCGCGGTGAGCGCGAGGCTCGCTGCCAGGGCGGCGAGCCAGGGGTGCCGGCGTCGCATATGTCTCCTTGACCAGTCGTGTTCAGTCATGCAGAACGGCTTCGGCCGCAGACACGTCCATCCGGCAGCCCTCGCCGGTTCTGAGCGTGACGGAGATCCGGGTGGGGGTGTCGCGGACCGGCAGTTCGTGCCGGGTGTTGAGCCCGGAGGCGCCATCTGTCCCGCCGTCGGGGCCGGGCAGGACGAAGCGGGTGTCGGGTCGGCATCGCTGGACGTCGCCCGCGCCCCTGGCCTCGTCGGCGTCGAGAGCGAGCCTCAGTCGGCCGCGAGGTGGCCCGTCCTTGATCACGACGACGAACTGCTGCCCGTCCGTCAGGTTCTTCGAAGGCGTGAGGGTGATCCGGCCAATGACATCGACCTCTCCGTGCTCCCGCAGGTCCTCCATCGCCAGACAGCCGAGGACCGCGATGACGACCGACACCCAGGAGACCGCCGCGCGCGCCGCCCGGGACCAGTCGACACCGACGGTGGCCCGGAGGAACGCGATCAGGAACGACACCAACAACACCGCGTACACCGGCAGGAACTGGGCGCGGGGGCCCTCCGGTTCACGGGCCAGCGCGATGACGAGCGAGAGGAAGACGAGCGCACTGGGCACCCAGTTCCACACGAGTGAGCGGTGATCGCGCTCCCGGCTGCTCGTCCCGATGAAGAGGGGGTTGCCGATGATCTGCCCGATCCCGGGCCCTCCTTCGGTCCCACCCGTGCCGATGTTGTGCTGGGATCCGGGCTGTTGCCGGCTCATGGCCGGTCGTTCCCGCCCCGCGCCGTGCCGAACTGGACGTTGCCGATGATCTGCCCGATCCCGGGCCCTCCGGCGGCCCCGCCCGTACCGATGTTGACGGTGGTACCGGGGGCGGTGGCGCGTGCGATGCGCTCGATGCGCTCGGTGAGGGACGCCGCGCTCCGGTCGCCGTCCGGCGCGTCGTACCACTCGGCGAGCGCGGTCGCGAGGGCCGTGTGCTCGGCGGGGGGCAGCGCGCGGATGGTGTCGGCCTCGGCGGTGTCCGGCGTGCGGTCCAGCGCCTGGCCGAGCAGGGTGCGGCCACGCTCCACGATTCCGTCGGCCGCGCGGTCCTGCGCGGCGACGAGTACGGACTGGCCGAACGAAGCGAGCGCGGTAGCCAGATAGGGGCCAAGCTGTGCGGCTTGGTTGAGGAGTTCGGACATGCTCATAGCCTCCCGTGTTCCAGCCGATGCTATCCGCAACCATCGTGCGGGGGTGGAGACTTGGCCAGTGTCATGTCGGGGCGGCGGGCGTTCGAAATGGAGCGTGTCGCGTTCGGCGGAGGCTGACACTCTGCGAACGCCCACGTTCCGTAGCAGTGGGCGGCAGGCAACTGCCCGCCCCCGGTGACGGCACCGGAAGCGGGCCCCGCCCGTGCTGAAGAATCAGTACGTGAGCGCGTCGGCCATGTCGCTCTGCCAGTAGGTGACGAAGCCGTTGTCGCCCCAGGAGGTGCCGGCGGGGAGCGTCAGCTCGGCGGGGGCGCCCGTGGAGCCCTGGTTGCTCTTGCCGGTGAAGTACACCGTGAGGTGGGTGCCGTTGTGCAGCTCCTGCCCGTCGGGCTCACCGAACAGCCCGATGGAGGCGTACGCGGACTGGCCCGGCGCAAGGGTGACCACGGCCTGCGGCATGCTGTCGCGGAGGACCGGGAAGGCGGCCTGGGCATCGTCGAACCGGAGCGCCGGCGCGTGGTACGCGTAGCAGGGGCTGGAACCGGTGTTGGTCGCCGTGAGCAGCAGGTGGTTGATGGGGCGGCTCACCTTGCTGACGGTGACCTTGGTGTTCTCGCCGGTGCAGGTGACGGGGGAGTTGTTACCGGTGCCCTTGTTGCTGGTGGCGCCGGTGTTGCTCTTCTGGCCGCCCGTGGCGGAGGTGGAGCCCTTGGGGTGGGCCGCCGTGTTCTCGGCAGGTGTGTTGGACGTGCTGTCGGTGTTCTTGGCGTCCTTGGCGTCCTTGCCCGAGTCCGGCGTGGTGGCGGCCGGGGACTGCTGGTCGGCGGTGCTCCCTGCCGGAGCCGCCGCTCCTGCCTTGCCGTTGTCACCGCTGCCGTTGTCGCTGCAGGCGGTGAGCGAGAGGGCGGCCAGGAGGGCGGTCGCGGCGAGGACGGTGGTGCGGATGCGGTTGCTGCGCATGGTGGTACTCCCCGTATGTATTGGTGAGATTGTTCAGTCAGTGATGGCAGATCAGGACCATGACGATCGCGGTCGACGCGATCACTACGCCGATTGCCACGGCATCGATCAACTCGATGCGAAAACGGGTTCGCACTGTGTCGTCCCGGTGGTCTCTGCGGTGTGGTCACAGACTGCGGGACGGCAGATTCCGGCCGCAACGCCGAACGACCCATTGGGGAAGTTGGAATGCTTGCGCGTACTGTGACCTGGGCAGATTCCACGTCCCTGGAACGGTGTTCCGGGACGAACCAGGAGGGGGAACGCCGCAGTGGCGACGCCGGAGGCCGAGGAATTCGCGGCTCTGCTGAAGGAATTGAAGGGCCGTTCGGGGCACAGCTACGGGGTTCTTGCCAGAAGACTGCACGTCAGCACATCGACGCTCCACCGGTACTGCAACGGTGACGCCGTACCCAATGAGTACGCGCCGGTGGAGCGGCTGGGACGGCTGTGCGGGGCGAGCCGGGACGAGCTGGTGGAGCTGCACCGGCGGTGGATCGTGGCCGATGCGGCGAGACGGCGTCCTGCTTCCGTTGCCGATTCTGTTCCGGCTCCGGCTCCGGCTCCGGCTCCGGTTCCGGTTCCGGTTCCAGCTCCGGCTCCGGCTCCGGCTCCGGCTCCGGCTCCGGCTACTACTCCTGTTACTGCTCCCGTTTCTGATTCCGAGTCCGTTCCCGAGCCGGGAGCTGCGGCTGAGGCTGTGGCTTCGCCCGAGGGCAAGGGCGACGACGCGACCGCGCCCGAGGTCGTGGCCGCCGGGGCGAGTCGGCCCCGGCGGTTCTGGTCCTCCCCGCGGGCGCGCGTCCTGCTCGCGGCCGTCGCCGTCGTCGCGCTGACCGTGCCGACCTCGATCGTCGTCAGCAATCTGTCGGGTACGGACATGGACGATCTCAGTAACGCCCCCGCCGTGGACGCAAAGGACCCGGACGGGGCCGCGCGCGGCCGGCCCGGCCTCGACGCGAGCGTCACCGCCTCGCCCAGCGGGGCGAAGAAGTCGGGCAAACCCGTATCGTCCGGCTCGGCGACCGTCTCGTCCCCGCCGTCCGGCGGCGCCTCCGCCACGTCCGGGAGGCACGGCACGGGAGCCGGGTCGGGTGGGCAGCAGAGCGGGGGCGTGCCGTTGACCGCCACCATCAGCTCGTACAACTGGGAAGAGCCCTGCGGCCAGCACTACGTGCTGGACCAGAAGCCGGAGGACGTGCCTCCGCCGCCCCCGCCGCAGGACACCCGCGGCTGGGCCAGGGCGCTCGGCGGGGTGGACGGCGGCAGCATGCAGCTCGAACTCACCGTGCAGGGGAAGTCGGGGCAGGCCGTCGTGCTGAACGGCCTGCATGTGCGGACGCTGTCCCGGAAGGTGCCGCTGGCGTGGTCGGCGTACTCGATGGGGGAAGGCTGCGGGAGCGGCATCACACCGCAGTCCTTCGACATCGACCTCGATGACAGCCGGCCGACCCTCACCCCGGTGGCGGGGCAGCAGGGGGACGTGCGGGTGCCGCCGAAGAACTTCCCGTTCCGGGTGTCCTCCACCGACGTGGAGGTGTTCGACCTCAAGGCCCATGTCGAAGGGCACGACGTCAGCTGGTACCTGGAGCTGGAGTGGAGCAGCGGTGGCCGGGAGGGGACGCTGCGCATCGACGACGGCGGGAAGCCGTTCCGTACCAGCAGCATTCAGGCGCGGCCGAAGTACATGTACCGGTACGACACGACCCAGTGGGTGACCAAGGAGTGGGACTGAAGGTCACGGCCACCGGGCCGGTGCGTACGGGCTGACGGTCCCGGTCAGAGGCGCTCGGGCGTCCTGATGCCGAGCAGCTCCATGCCCTGGTGCAGGGTGCGGGCGGTGAGGTCCGAGAGGAAGAGACGGTTCTCGGCCACATCAGCCGGAACGTCGGACCTCAGCACCGGGCACTGGTCGTAGAACGAGGTGAAGAGCGACGACAGCTGGTAGAGGTACGCGGCCAGCTTGTGCGGCTCGTACGCGGCGGCGACCTCGGCCACGACCTCGCCGAACTGATCCAGGTGCAGGCCCAGCGCGCGCTCGGCCGGGGCCAGCTCCAGCTCCGGGTGCGGCTGGGACTTGAGCTCGCCGGCCTTGCGCTTGATGGAGCGGGAACGGGCGTGCGCGTACTGGATGTACACGCTCGTGTCGCCGGTCAGCGACACCATCTGGTCCAGGTCGAACTTGTAGTCGCGGGCGGCCGACGTCGACAGGTCCGCGTACTTCACCGCACCGATACCGACCTGCGTGGCGCGCTCGGTGATCTCCTCGTCGGTGAGGTCCTTCGCCTTCTCGCGCACGACGGTGGACGCCCGGTCGATCGCCTCGTCCAGCAGGTCCTCCAGCCGGACCGTCTCGCCCTCACGGGTCTTGAACGGCTTGCCGTCCTTGCCGAGCACCGTGCCGAAGGCGAGATGCACGGCCTTGACGTCCCCGTTCAGCCAGCCGGCCCGGCGGGCCGTCTCGAAGACCATCTTGAAGTGCAGGGCCTGCCGCGCGTCCACCACGTACAGCAGGGTGTTCGCCTTGAGGTTCTGGACCCGGTCGCGGATCGCGGAGAGGTCCGTCGCCGCGTAGCCGTAGCCGCCGTTCGACTTCTTGACGATCAGCGGCACCGGCTCGCCGTCCGTGCCCTTCACATCGTCGAAGAACACGCACAGCGCACCCTCGGAGCGGACGGCGACGCCCGACTCCTCCAGGATGCGGCAGGTCTCCTCCAGCATGTCGTTGTAGCCGGACTCGCCGACGATGTCGGGGTCGCGGATCTCCATGTCGAGCTTGTTGAAGACCGAGTAGAAGTAGATCTTCGACTCGTCGACGAAGCGCTGCCACAGGGAGAGGGTTTCCTCGTCGCCGGCCTGGAGCGCCACGACCCGGTCCCGGGAGCGGGCCTTGAACTCCTCGTCGGAGTCGAAGAGTGCCCGCGAGGCCTTGTAGAGCCGGTTCAGGGCGGACATGGCGGCTTCGCCGTCCGCCGCGCCGCCGTCGGTCTCGTGGTTCAGCTCGCCCGGGTGCTCGATCAGGTACTGGATGAGCATGCCGAACTGGGTGCCCCAGTCGCCGATGTGGTGCCGCCGGACCACGGTCTCGCCCGTGAACTCCAGGATCTGCACCATCGCGTCACCGATCACCGCGGAACGGAGGTGGCCGACGTGCATCTCCTTGGCCACGTTCGGCTGCGCGTAGTCGACGACCGTGGTGCCCGCGGCGCTGTTGTACGGCACACCGAGCCGGCCCTCGTCGTCCGCGTCACGCGCGGCGAGGGTCTCGATGATCGCCCTGTCGCTGAGCGTCACATTCAGGAAGCCGGGGCCGGAGACCTCGATCTCCTTGATCAGGCCGCCCGCCGGGATCGCGGCGGTCACCTGGGACGCCAGCTCGCGCGGGTTGCCCTTGAGCTTCTTGGCGAGGGCCAGGATGCCGTTGGCCTGGAAGTCGGCCCGGTCGCTTCGTCGCAGCAGCGGGTCCGCGGTGCCGGCATCCGGCAGCGCTGCCGTCAGGGCGTCCGCCAGCTGCTGCTGGAGCGTGGAAGCGAGGGAATTGACCGAGGCCATGGGCTGGCTGCCGTTTCCGTAGGGGTACAAGGGATCACACCCAGTATTCCACGGCGAGTAAAGCCGTTTTCGCGCTGCCGGTGGGACCTGGGAGAATGGACGGTGCCCCTATGAGTCCCACAAGGGTGTTCCTACGAGTCCTACAAGAGAGAAGGACGTGCAGACCGTGGCTCAGAGTCAGAGCAGCACCGAGACCGACTGGGTCTCCCGCTTCGCGGACGATGTCATCGCCGAATCGGAGCGTCGTGCGCCTGGCAAACCGGTCGTCGTCGCGTCCGGCCTCTCCCCGTCGGGCCCGATCCACCTGGGCAACCTCCGCGAGGTCATGACCCCGCACCTGGTCGCCGACGAGATCCGCCGCCGGGGATACACCGTCCGGCACCTGATCTCCTGGGACGACTACGACCGCTACCGCAAGGTTCCGAACGGTGTCCCGGGTGTCGACGAGTCCTGGGCCGAGCACATCGGCAAGCCGCTGACCTCGGTGCCCGCCCCGGCCGGGTCCACGTACCCGAACTGGGCCGAGCACTTCAAGGCCGCCATGACCGCCGCGCTGGACGAGCTGGGCGTCGAGTACGACGGCATCAGCCAGACCGAGCAGTACACGGCGGGCGCGTACCGCGAGCAGATCCTGCACGCGATGAAGCACCGCGCCGACATCGACGCCGTCCTCGACCGGTACCGGACGAAGAAGGACCCGGCGGCGGGAGTCAAGGGCGGCAAGAAGCCGCAGCAGCAGAAGAAGGTCGACGAGGCCGAGCTGGAGGCCGAGGCGGGCTCCGGCGCGGCCGCCGAGGACGACGGCAGCGGCGGCTCGGCCGGCTACTTCCCGTACAAGCCCTACTGCGGCAACTGCGAGAAGGACCTCACGACCGTCACGTCGTACGACGACGACAGCACCGAGCTGAACTACACCTGCACGTCCTGCGGCTTCGCCGAGACCGTCCGGCTGAGCGAGTTCAACCGCGGCAAGCTGGTCTGGAAGGTCGACTGGCCGATGCGCTGGGCGTACGAAGGTGTGATCTTCGAGCCGAGCGGCGTGGACCACTCCTCGCCGGGCTCCTCGTTCGTCGTCGGCGGCCAGATCGTCCGCGAGGTCTTCGACGGCGTACAGCCGATCGGCCCGATGTACGCCTTCGTCGGCATCTCCGGCATGGCGAAGATGTCCTCCAGCAAGGGCGGCGTGCCGACCCCGGCCGACGCGCTGAAGATCATGGAGGCGCCGCTGCTGCGCTGGTTGTACGCGCGCCGCAAGCCCAACCAGTCCTTCAAGATCGCCTTCGACCAGGAGATCCAGCGGCTCTACGACGAGTGGGACTCGCTGGCGCGCAAGGTCGCGGACGGCTCGGTGCTGCCGTCCGACGCCGCCGCGTACGCGCGGGCCATCGGCACGGCCGCCGGTCAGCTGCCGCGTACGCCGCGCCCGCTGCCGTACCGCACGCTCGCTTCGGTCGTCGACATCACGGCCGGGCACGACGAGCAGACGCTGCGCATCCTGAGCGAGCTGGACCCGGAGAACCCGCTGACCTCGCTGGACGAGGCCCGGCCCCGTCTCGACCGCGCCGAGAACTGGATCACCAGCCAGGTCCCGGCCGAGGCCCGCACGATCGTCCGCGGCGAGCCGGACAAGGAGCTGCTCGGCTCGCTGGACGAGCAGGGCCGTGAGTCGCTGCGGCTGCTCCTGGAGGGGCTGGACTCGCACTGGTCGCTCGACGGGCTCACCACGCTCGTCTACGGCGTGCCGAAGATCCTGGCGGGCCTGGAGCCGGACGCCAAGCCGACGCCCGAGCTGAAGGTCGCGCAGCGGTCGTTCTTCGCGCTGCTGTACCGGCTGCTGGTCAGCCGGGACACGGGGCCGCGGCTGCCCACGCTGCTGCTGGCGGTGGGGGCGGACCGGGTGCGGAGGCTGCTGGGCGCGTAGGGGTTCCTGCGGCGTAGCGCGCTCCTCGCGTATGAGGTCCTGTAGGGAGAGGGTTTCTGTACGGGGGTCCTGTACGGAGGGAGTTTCTGCACGGGGGTCCTGTACGGGGGGGTTCTGTACGGAGGGCCGTCACCCGGTGATTCGGGTGACGGCCCTCCGTCATTGCCGGGTCCGTCCGCCAGGGCGTGTTTCCTACGCGATGTGGTCCGCTTCGAGTTCCGCGTGGTACCGGTTCTTGAACTCCGGCATCAAGCGGCGGATCAGTGCCGTGCTGCGCGGATGCCTGACGTTGTGGCCGTCCGAGACATGTATGTCCAGGGCCTCGACACTCGGGTAGTCGTTGTGCTGGTTCACGAACGCGGCGAACACCTCGTACGCGATTTCGGCGAACTCCGCGTCCTCCTGCGCCCACTCCATCGGGTCCTGCTCGGGATGTGGTTCCGGCTCCGGCTGCTCGGACCGGGGCGACGGCTGGGGTTCCGCGGCGCGGGGGCCCGGGACGGCGCCGATCGTGCTTACGTGGCCCAGGGGGCGGGTGCGGCCGCCGGGGCCCGACGGGACCATGACCGGGGTGGGTTCGAGGTCCTCGACGTACGTCGGGTTGTACGCACTCTCGTACGCGTCGTCCGGCACCTGGGGCGCCGCGAACCACGGGCTCTCGTGCGAACCGGGGCCCTCCTGGGGCCATTCCTCGGCGGCGGCCGGGTCGGAGGGGTGGGTGTGGTGTTGTTGCTGTTGCTGTTGCTGTTGCTGTTCGTACGGCTGTTGCTGTTCGTACGGCTGGTGCTGCTCGTGCTGCTCGTGCTGTTCGTGCTGCTGGGCGTGGGCGTGGGTGTGGGGCTGGGGGTGGGGCTCGGCGTACGGCAACTCGGGCGGGAATTCGCCCGATTCGACCGAGGCCGGGACCGGGGCCGGGGGCAGCAGGGCCGGTTCGATGCCTGCGGCGGCAAGGCCGGCCGGGCCGGTTTCGGCCAGCGGGACGCCGTACTTCGCCAGGCGCAGCGGCATCAGGGACTCGACGGGGGCCTTGCGGCGCCAGCTGCGGCCGAAGCGGGCCTGGAGGCGGGCCTGGTAGATCAGCCGGTCCTGTTCGAGCTTGATGACCTGCTCGTACGAACGGAGCTCCCAGAGCTTCATCCGCCGCCACAGCTTGAACGTCGGCACGGGGGAGAGCAGCCAGCGGGTGAGCCGCACGCCCTCCATGTGCTTGTCGGCAGTGATGTCGGCGATCCGGCCCACGGCGTGCCGGGCGGCCTCGACGGAGACCACGAACAGCACCGGGATGACCGCGTGCATGCCGACGCCGAGCGGGTCGGGCCAGGCCGCGGCGCCGTTGAAGGCGATCGTCGCGGCGGTCAGCAGCCAGGCCGTCTGGCGCAGCAGCGGGAACGGGATGCGCAGCCAGGTCAGCAGCAGGTCCAGGGCGAGCAGGACACAGATGCCCGCGTCGATGCCGATCGGGAAGACCAGCGAGAAGTTCCCGAAGCCCTTCTGCTCGGCGAGCTCGCGCACCGCCGCGTATGAACCAGCGAAACCGATCGCGGCGATGAGCACCGCACCGGCGACCACGAGCCCGATGAGTATTCGGTGGGTGCGTGTCAGCTGCATCGCGGCCACCGCGTTCCCCTCCCCGTTTCCCGTGTACGACGTCCTGCGCTGCTGCTCTGCTTTGACGTCCTGCTTCGACTTCTGGCGGCCACAGCCTGGCACATGAGGGTGCGGCGTGTTGCTCGGGGAGGGCGAAGCCCGGTACTCGAGGGAGGACCGGGCTTCGTAGAACTGCTTCGGGGCAGGGGCGGTTGGGGGGCAGGCCCGCTGCCGTGTCGGCTAGCTCGTCTTGTTGTTCGTGGCCTTCGCGCTCGGCTTGGCCGACCCGCTGGACTTGCTCGACCCGCTCGACCCGCTTGACTTGGACGACTCGCTCGGCTTGGCCGACCCGCTCGGTGTGTCCGACTTCGTGTTGGCGGTGGTGACCGAGGCCACTGCTTCCTTGGCCGCCTTTTCGGCGCCCTTCAGGATGTCGGCGGCGGACGGAGTCTTCGCTCCCGCGTAACCCGCACCGTTGTAGTTGAGGGTCACGATGACGTTCCCCGTGCGGGCCACGATCGTTGCGTACTTGAAGTCCTCACTCGTCTTGGTGAGGTCATACGTGATTTTGGTTGCGTGCTCGCCGATGCCGGTGACGGGCGCCGCGACGACCTTCTCCGCACCCTCGGCCGCCTTCGCCTTGTCGACCTGCTTCGCGTAGTCCTGCTCCGCGCGCTCGGCGCCGCTGCCCAGGGACTGGTCCGAGTCGAAGCGGGTGAAGCCGACGTCGAGCCAGCGGTACTGGGAACCCTTCACGCCGTTGTCGTCGAGGCCGTTCCAGGAGCAGCCGGCGCGGTATGCGGTGTCGCTGGACTTGGCAGGCGTGCCGGCCTTGGACTTCGCCTCGGGGACCAGGGAGCTGACCGTCTTCTTGTCGATCGACTTGCACGGGTCGGGCAGCGCGGCGAACTTCGCCGGCTTGACGCTCGGTTCCGACTTCTTCGCGCTCGGTGAGGCGGACGACGAGGGCGAATCCGAGTCCTTGTTGTCGCCGGAGTCCGACGAGCAGCCGGCGACGACGAGCATCACCGGAACGGCGGTGCAGGCGAGTATGCGGGAGAGTCGCGGGGCTGAACGGTGCATGGTTCCTTCACTCGGGTGGCGCGGCGGGTGGTCGGGCGGGCTGCCAGGTGGCCGGGCGCGGGCGGTCGGAGGGTGGTCGGTCGGAGGGTGGCCGAGGGGGTGGTGCGGCGGGTGTTCCGGAGGGCCACGGTACGACGGACGGCGACCGGATGCCGCCTCGGTCGGGCGCCCGGCGGGCGTGGACGACGCGGGGCCGGGGTGCCCCGGGCGGGGGCTATCCGCTGAGTCCGTCGACCAGCTCCCGGGCCAGCTTCTGGGCCTTGTCCTGCAGTTCCTTGCTGCTGGGGACCACGGTGGAGACGGTCGGCTGCTCGGCGTACTCGACGGTCACGATGACGTTCGATGTGCGGAATACCACCCTCACCGTACGGTTCTGTGCGGTGGAACCTGCCTGGTTGAGTAGATCGTCCAGAAACGCACTGTCTCCGAGGTCGTCGAGGAGGCGTGGCTGGAGGCTCTCTTCGGTGCTGTCGGCCGTGCCGTCGTCGGAGGTGTCGGCGGTCGTGCCGTTGCCGCCGTCGTCGCTTCCGCTGCCGTTCTCGTCGGCGTTCTCGTCGGCGCTCTCGCCTGCGGGCTCGTCCGCGGGCTCGTCTGCGTTTCCGTCTTCGTTCTCGTCTTCGGAGGCCGGGCCGGACAGCGCGTGCGAGGCGGAGTCCGAGGTGGAGTCCGACTCGGAATCCGAGGAGGGGGGTGTCCCCTTCTCCGGGCTGTCGGGCGTGGCGGAGGGCGAGGACAGGCCGGCGGCGTTCTCCTTCTCCGCGTACACCTCGCGGGCACGGTCGTCGTCGCTCACCAAGGGGTCGTAGGACACGACACGCTCGAAGTCGACGAAGAGGGTGTGCGAGGAGTCGGGGGCCTCGGACTTCCAGCGGCAGCCGACCCGGCGGTCGGTGTCGTAGGTGACGGTGGCCGTGCCCTCGTACACCTTCTTCTGCTGCTCCTCGGGGAGCTCGGCGGCGCCCGGGAGCAGGTCCTTCAGCGTGGATGGTGCGATGGCGCGGCAAGGATCGGGAAGGGTGCGGTACTTGCCGGGGGCCGCCGCGGCGACGGTGGCCTCGCCGGGCTTGCTGTCGGGGGCGGAGCTACCCGTTCCGGTGCTGGCACTGCAGCCGACGACAAGCGCTGTCAGTAGCGCGATGCCGGGTACGTACGCCATTCGTCGCACGGTCCTGGGCTCCCTTCGTGCGAAAAACGGTTGCCGCTCGATGACGGCCGATGGACACAATGTGTATCGCACGCGCCGCTGGGAATGCCGGTCGACCGACTCGTTTGCCGATCTTGGCACCGGTTTTGCGCTTTCTGGCTTTTCGGGGGAATCGAGGAACTATGTCGTATGTAGAGGTGCCGGGCGCGAAGGTTCCGATCCGTATGTGGGCCGACCCGGTCTCGGTCGAGGACGTCGCGATGCAGCAGCTGCGCAATGTGGCCACCTTGCCCTGGATCAAGGGTCTCGCCGTCATGCCGGACGTCCACTTCGGCAAGGGGGCGACGGTCGGTTCGGTGATCGCGATGCACGGCGCGGTCTGTCCGGCGGCGGTGGGCGTGGACATAGGCTGCGGAATGTCCGCGGTGAAGACCTCCCTGACGGCCAATGACCTGCCGGGCGACCTGTCCCGACTGCGGTCGAAGATCGAGCAGGCCATTCCGGTGGGCCGTGGCATGCACGACGAGGCCGTGGAGCCGGACCGGCTGTACGGCTTCCGGGCGCCGGGCTGGGACGACTTCTGGACGCGGTTCGACGGGGTGGCCGATGCGGTTAAATTCCGTCAGGAACGTGCAACGAAGCAGATGGGAACGCTCGGATCGGGAAATCACTTCGTCGAGTTCTGTCTCGATGAGTCGGGTTCGGTCTGGCTGATGCTGCACTCCGGATCGCGGAACATCGGCAAGGAACTGGCCGACTTCCACATCGGGCAGGCGCAGAAGCTGCCGCACAACCAGGACCTGATCGACCGAGACCTGGCCGTGTTCATCGCCGACACGCCGCAGATGGCGGCGTACCGGAACGACCTGTTCTGGGCGCAGGAGTACGCGAAGTACAACCGCGCCATCATGATGGCGCTCTTCCAGAACGTGATCCGCAAGGAGTTCAAGAAGGCCAAGGTCACCTTCGAACCGGTCATCTCCTGCCACCACAACTATGTGGCGGAGGAGCGGTACGAGGGCATGGACCTGCTGGTCACGCGGAAGGGCGCGATCCGTGCGGGTTCCGGGGACTTCGGGATCATCCCGGGCTCGATGGGCACCGGCTCGTACATCGTGAAGGGTCTCGGAAACGAGAAGTCCTTCAACTCGGCCTCGCACGGCGCCGGCCGGAAGATGAGCCGTAACGCGGCGAAGCGGCGCTTCTCGACGCGGGACCTGGAGGATCAGACGCGGGGCGTGGAGTGCCGTAAGGACTCCGGTGTCGTGGATGAGATCCCAGCCGCGTACAAGCCGATCGAGCAGGTCATCGAGCAGCAGCGGGACCTGGTGGAGGTCGTCGCCAAGCTCAAGCAGGTTGTGTGCGTGAAGGGCTGAGGCCCTTTGCGCGGGACGGGACTGGAAGGGCCTTTGGGCGGAAGGGGCTTTCAGTAGCAGCGTCTTCGCACGGAAAAGCCCTGGGCGCGGGTTGTGCGTCCGGGGCTCCTTCTGTTTTCTGCCGGGTTCAGGCGGTGCGGTGGACCTTGGAGTTGGAGGCCTGGGCGCGGGGGCGGACCACCAGGAGGTCGATGTTGACGTGGCTGGGGCGTGTGACGGCCCAGGTGATGGTGTCGGCCACGTCCTCGGCGGTCAGGGGGGCCTCGACGCCCGCGTAGACCTTTGCCGCCCTTTCGGTGTCGCCGCGGAAGCGGGTCGTGGCGAACTCCTCCGTCTTGACCATGCCGGGGGCGACCTCGATGACGCGGACCGGGGTGCCTACGATCTCCAGGCGGAGGGTCTCGGCCAGGACGTGTTCGCCGTGCTTGGCGGCCACGTAGCCGCCGCCGCCCTCGTAGGTGGAGAGGCCCGCGGTGGAGGAGAGGATCACCACCGTGCCGTCGCCGCCCTCGGTGAGGGCGGGGAGCAGGGCCTGGGTGACGTTGAGCGTGCCGATGACGTTCGTCTCGTACATCTGGCGCCAGTCGGCGGGGTCGCCGGTGGCGACGGGGTCGGCGCCGAGTGCGCCGCCGGCGTTGTTGACGAGGACGGCGAGGGTACGGAACGCCGTGGCGAACTCGTCCACCGCATCGCGGTCGGTGACATCCAGGGTGTAGGCCGTCGCCTGGTGGCCCGCCTCGTTGATCTCGGCGGCGAGCGCCTCGATGCGGTCCTTGCGGCGAGCGGTGAGGACTACGCGGTAGCCGGCGGCGGCCAGCTGTCGAGCGGTCGCGGCGCCGATGCCGCTGCTCGCTCCGGTGATGACGGCGATCGGGGTGGCGGCCATGGTGGACTCCTCGGGCAGCTGATCGGTGCGGGCCCAGGATAAGCAGGCGTGCGGTCAGTGGTTGCGGGGGGCGTACATGATCACGGCCATGCCGACCAGGCAGATCAGCGCGCCGATCACGTCCCAGCGGTCGGGGCGGTAGCCGTCGGCGACCATGCCCCAGGCGATCGAGCCGGCGACGAAGACACCGCCGTACGCGGCGAGGATGCGGCCGAACTCGCCGTCCGGCTGGAGTGTGGCGACGCAACCGTAGGCACCGAGCGCGATGACACCCGCGCCGATCCAGATCCAGCCCCGGTGCTCACGTATGCCCTGCCAGACGAGCCAGGCGCCGCCGATCTCGAAGAGTGCGGCGATGGCGAACAGGGCGACTGAGCGGGCGACGAGCATGGAAGCAGCGTGCCATGGTGCGAAGGGGCGGTGTCGCTCGAGATGCGGACGCCGCGTGCGCCGTGGGTGCGGGTCGGATGCTCATCGGGTGAGCGCGGCCCGCAGGGCCGCCGGTTCGGCGTGGTCACTCGCCCAGGCGATGTAGCCGTCGGGGCGGACGAGCAGGGTGGTGGTGCGATCGCCCCTCCAGTGGGCGTGCACCAAGGGAGTCGTTGATGCGGGGGTGGCGGCGCCGGCGGGGGTGACGAGGACGAATGTGCCGTCGCGCAACAGTTGGTGGAGGCGGCCCTCCCGCAGGCTCAGGTCCGGGGCGCGCTTCGCGGTGAGGGGGTGGGCGCCACGCGGGGCCGCGTAGGCGATCGAGATGCCGGAGATCAGGCCTATGGCCTTGTCGCAGGCGGGCCGGATCGTGGCCAGCGCCTTGGCGGCGAGTGCCCGGACCGTCCGCTGGAGCGGGGTGCCGGCCATGGCGAGGCGGACGAGTGCACCGCTGGAGCGGAGCACCATGGTGCCGACCGGGTGCCGTTCGGCGTGATAGCTGTCGAGCAGTGCCTCCGGTGCGGCCGTGTGTCCGTGCAGTACGGCGGCGAGCTTCCAGGAGAGGTTGGCGGCGTCCTGGAGGCCGGTGTTCATGCCCTGGCCGCCTGCGGGTGAGTGGACGTGGGCTGCATCTCCGGCGAGGAAGACCCGGCCGGTGCGGTAGGCGGGCACCTGGCGCTCGTCGCTGTGGAAGCGGGAGATCCAGCGCGCGTCGTGCATGCCGTAGTCGGAACCGAGGACGAGGCGGGTGGTTTCGCGCAGTTCGTCGAGGTCGATGGGGTCGCTGTCGGCGGCCTGGTGCTCGCGGTTCCAGCCCATCACGCGGTACCAGCCGTCGCCGAAGGGGATGATGAACGCGAAGGCGTCTCCCACGCCGTTGACCGTCAGGAGGCAGGGGGGTTCCTCGGCGAGGCGGACGTCGGCGAGGACGAGCGACCGGATCACGGATTCGCCGGGGAAGGGGAGGCCGAGTGCCTGACGCACTCGGCTGCGTACTCCGTCGGTGCCGACGAGGTAGTGGGCGCCGGCCGTGGTCCGGCTGCCGTCCGCCTCACGCAGTTCGGCGGTCACGGTGTCCGAGGCGGGGCTCTGGCGGAGCGCGGTCAGCTCCGTGCCGTACCGGAAGTGGACGCCCGCGGTGCGGGCGCGGCGCTCCAGCAGGCGCTCCACCTCGTACTGCGGAGTGATCAGCACGAAGGGGAAGCGGGTGTGCAGCCGGGAGAGGTCGAGCGAGAGCTTGCCGAAGAAGCGCAGGGTGGAGAGGGGCGTGCCCGTCTTGATGAGTTCGTCGGCGAGGCCGCGGGTGTCGAGCAGTTCGAGTGTGCGGGCGTGTACGGCGAAGGCGCGCGTCATGTTGCTGGTCTCGTGCGGGCGGCGCTCCACGAGCGTGACCGAGAGGCCCTGGGCGGCGAGGTCGCCCGCGAGGAGCAGGCCGGTGGGGCCTGCGCCCACGACGAGTACGTCGACGGTGTCGGGTGCGGTGCTCGGGGTGGTGGTCATGTCTGCCTCCTGGGCCCGTTCGTCATCGGTCACCTTCGCGCCAACAAGCGTTGGTCAACACTTGTTGGCAACGGTAGTCCTGTCGTGATTGGCATGTCAACAGCTGTTGGCCTACAGTCGTTGGCATGACGACGAAGCGCGCTGTTGCCCCCCGCCGCTCGGATGCCACCAGGGCTGCGATTCTCGAAGCCGCGCGCGAGCGGTTCGCTGCCGACGGGTACGAGCGCGCGACCATCCGGGCCATCGCCCGCGACGCGAACATCGACCCGTCGATGGTCATGCGCTACTACGGCAACAAGGAGGGGCTGTTCGCCGCCGCGACCGCGATCGACCTTCGGATGCCCGAGCTGGGGGCGATACCGGGCAAGCACATCGGTGCTGTCCTCGTCGCGCACTTCCTGGACCGCTGGGAGGGCGACGACGTGCTCACGGGCCTGCTCAGGGTCGGTGTCACCAACGACGCGGGCGCCGAGCGGATGAGGGCGGTCTTCGCCGAGCAGCTCGGTCCGGTAGCGGCCGGCGTCTGTCCCGATCCGGCCGACGCCCCGCGCCGTGCGGCCCTCGTCGCCTCGCAGATCCTGGGGATGGCGCTCGTGCGCTACGTCCTGAGGGTCGCGCCCGCCGCCTCGATGCCGCGCGAGGAGGTGATCGCTTGGCTCGCGCCCACCGTTCAGCGCTATCTGACCGCCGAGCGGCCGTAGCGCGGTCGCGGCGACCGGCGGAGGGTGCTCGTCGCGACCGTGCCGGAGCGGACGGCGGAGATCGGTGCGGTGTGGGAGCGACTGAACGGGGCGTGGGCGGCGATGTTCGAGGCCTACGACGATGACGAAGTGGCTCTGCGCATTGCCCATATGCGGCGGACGGTTGAGCTGAGTGCGCTGCAGGTCACGGCGTTGCGGGAGGGTGGCCCCTCAGCCTTCGGCTCCGGACGGGCGTGATGGCGCCCGGTCGCGGACATCCTCCTCGGCGTCGTCCGGGGGAGTGGGCGCGAAGTCGTGCAGCGCTTGCGTGACGATCGCGTCCAGGTGGGTGTGGTGGGCGCCCCGCCAGTAGACACGGTCGCACTCCGTGCACTGCGCGAAGACGTCGTACGAGCGGCGGGTGCCGTGTTCCAGATGCTTCCTGACGGAGTCCTTGTCGGCGGCCTTCAGGGGGCCGTTGCAGGCGGTGCATCTGGTCCAGGGGGCCAGATGCGGGGTGAACCGCTCCAGTACGTCACGCAGTTGGTCCTCGGGCCGGTCGCTGTAGACGTACGCCCCGGCCCAGATCTCCCGCCGGTGCAGCAATCCGCGGTCCCGGGAGAGCAGTACGCGGCGCTCGTCCGCCGACCGGGCGGCCAGCGCGGCATCGCCGATGTCCTCGCTCTCGTACGCCGCATCGACACCCAGCAGCCGCAGCCGCCGGGCGAGCGTGCCGAGGTGGACGTCGAGCAGGAACCGCAGGGGTGCGCCCGGGACGCGCTGGGGGCGTTCCACGGCGCGTACCTCGACCAGCTCGCCAGCACCCGGGATGTGTGAGACGGATACGGGGCGGCCGTCGACCAGGAGCTGTCCGGCCTCGGTGAGCGGGATGCCGAGCGACTCCACGACATGGCCGAGGGTGGAGGAGCCGTCGGTCGTCACGGCGCTGCGTCCCCGGCGGCGTGCGTGCGCGACGAAGAGTCGCAGCTCGGGAGCGACTTTGAGGTGGATCTCGGGTCCGTTCACCCCGTCAGGATGTCATCGGGCGGGGTGCGCGAGCCAGGGGTTTCGATGCCGGGGCGTACGGGGCCTTCCGGTGACTGCGGGTGACTGTGGGTAACTGCGGGTGGCTGCGACTGTCGGGAATTTCAATGTCGGTGCGGTGCGGTGCGGTGCGGGTGCGGGTGCGGGTGCGGTGCAGGGCAGGGCAGGGCAGGGCAGGGTGCGGTGCGTGCGGTGTGGGGGCGGCGGCTACGGCACGACGCGGTAGTGCGTGGTGATGCGCCCGCCCGCGCCCCGGTCGCCCTCGTCCAGGACATGGAAGGCCACCCCGGGCGGGGCCACCCGGTCGGTCAGCCCTTCGCCGCTCTCCCAGGGCAGTCGCAGCGTCGACACGACTCCGGGCGCCACGAGCAGGGGCCGTCCGGCGAAGGCCGCTGCCATCGCGGTGTGCGCGTGTCCGGTCAGGATCGCCGGGACGTCGGCAGTGGGGTGCTCGGCGAGGAGTTCGGCGAACCGGGCTGCGTTGGTCAGGTTCATCGAGTCCAGACGCGGGTGGCGGACCGCGGCCGGGGGGTGGTGGAACGCGGGGATCGCCGGGGTGTCGCCCAGGTCGTCGAGGGTGCGCGCCAGCCAGTCCAAGGTTTCGTCGTCGAAACGTCCCGCATCCTCGCCGGGGATGGTCGAGTCGCAGAGCAGCAGGGCGTAACCGGACACGTGGTGCAGCCGGTTGATAGGGGCGGCCGGATGTACCCCGTCGTCCGGTTCGTCGGCCAGCAGGATCTTGCGGTAGGTGCTTCGGTCATCGTGGTTGCCCGGGCACGGGTAGGCGGGCGCGTTGAGTGCGGCCAGCAGTCGGGCCGCCTCCGCGTACTCCTCGGGGGCGCCGTGGTCCGTGATGTCTCCGGTGACCAGGACCGCATCCGGTTGCCGGGTCAGGGAGTTGAGGTACGCCACCACTCGGGTGGCCCGGTCCGTGGCCCGGGCGGTGCCGTCGAGATGCAGATCGCTGATGTGTGCCAGCAACATCGGGTTGTTCCCCGTCAGTCAGTCAGTCAGTCAGTCAGTCATGACAGTCGGTTGGTCGGGCAGAGGCTCGTTCGTGAAGTCGGGCTAATGGATGGTGTGTTGCCCACCATTTGATCGATGGGTGGGGTGTCCGTGCAAGACCCCGCGCCGCTCCGGGGCCTACAGTTCCCGCATGCAGATCCTCGATCTCGAACCTGGCGATGACCGACTGGCCGGTGACCTGCTTCCCGTCCTGCGCGAACTCCGCCCCCATCTCACCGAGGACCTCTTCCGGGAGGTGTATGAGAAGGGGCACGCACAGGGGCTGCGGTTCAGCGCCGTCTACGACGACGAGGGTGCCTGTGTGGCCGCGGCCGGCTGGCGCATCGTCGACAACACCAGCCAGATTCGGAAGTTGTACGTCGACGACCTGGTCACCGTCGAAGGCGCCCGTTCCACCGGCGTCGGCCGCCGGCTCCTCGGGCATCTCGAAGGGCGGGCCAGGGAGGCCGGCTGTCTGCACCTCAGCCTGGACTCGGGCACGCAGCGCACCGACGCCCACCGCTTCTACCTGCGGGAGCGGCTGGACATCGTCGCGTTCAACTTCGACAAGGTCCTTGATCTGGATTGAGCCCGAGGGCCCGGGTGCGCGCCGAAGTCAGCGTCCCGCGTCCGGGGCGTCCGGCGTGAGGTCCAGCTGCCAGTCGTTCGTGAGCAGCGCGTGGCCGGGCGGGTACTCGAAGTCGCACGTACCGATCAGGGTGAAGCCCGCCTTGCGGCACACCGCGTTCGACGCGCCGTTGTCGACGGAAGGATAGGCGTGCAGATAGCGGTGAATGCGTTCGGCGCGGGCCTGTTCGGCGACGGCCGTCGTGGCAGCCGTCGCGATGCCCAGGCCCTGGTGGCCGGGGAGGACGGCCCAGCCCGTCTCGTACACCTCCCGGCCCTGCCAGGTCCGCTCCCAGAAGCCGATCGTGCCCACGGGCTCATCCCCACCGGCCAGGGTGATGCGGAACATCCTGCCACCGCCCGTCCGGCCCGCGCTCATCGCCACATAGCGCTCATGACGCGCTATGAGCTGCTCCTCCGTCTCGGGGCCGCCCAGATGGTCCATCAGCTCCGGTGCGTTGGCGCGGCGGAGCAGCTCCAGGTCGACGTCCGACCAGGGCTCGATCTGTACGGATGATGAAGCGATGCGTCGCATGCCAGAACTGTAGGACGCGGCACTGACAGCCGGACGGCGCTCGGGCAGCCGGACACGGATCCCCGGGTCATCGGTGCGGGGCGAACGCCGTCGGCGGGACACCGACCGTCGCCGTGAAGTCCCTGACCAGGTGGGCCTGGTCGCTGTAGCCGAGCTCCGCGGCGAGTTCCGCCCAGTTCACCTCCGGGTCCGACTCGGCCCGCTCCAACGCCTCGTGGATGCGGTAGCGGAGGATGACCCACTTGGGGCCGACGCCGACGTACGCGGCGAAGAGCCGCTGGAGCGAGCGCGACGACAGCCCTTCGGCGCGGGCGAGTTCGTCGACACGGCGCATCGCGCGGTCCGTACGAACCAGGTCGACCAGGGCCATCGCGTGGTCGGCCTGCGGGTCCGGTTCCGGGCCGATCGCCAGCAGATACGCGTCGAGCGCCGCCACCCGCGCGTCCTCGTCCGTTGGGTCCAGCACGGCCGACGGCGGGGCGGGCGGGGCGAACACCTCGTCCGCGGGGAGCCGCCGCCCCGTCCACTCGGAGACCGGCCGGTCCGGGGCGAACGGGCGGAATCCGCCGGGCCGGAACTGCACCCCGCAGACCCGCCCCCGGCCCTCCAGCTGTTGCGTGAAGAGCTCCAGACCGATGCCCGAGACCTCCACGGACCCGGTGCCGTGGCCCTCGCCGGTCCCGTACCGCTGGAAGACCAGGTTCACGGACGGGTGCGGCACCAGATGAGAGGCGTACGGAGCCGGCAGGTCCCAGTCGATGAGCCAGTAGTGCTCCAGGTACGGCCGCAGCGCGGGGGCGGGTTCGCGGCGGCGGAAACGCACCTGCGCGAAGAGGTCGGGGGCGTCGACGATTCCCCGGGTATCGCGTCGCGGACCAGCCATGGCGGCGATCCTACGGTGCGCCGTACTCCGTGGCGGGCGGTGTCGCGTTTCTTCAAGCGCCGGGCGGACCTGGCATGCAGGGTCGAAGCATGAAGAAAATCAGCGAGTTGCTGGAAGCGGCCGCCGGGCAGGCCGTTCCCGTGATGGTCGGCATCGACGACAAGAGTCTGGCAGATCCCACGCCGTGCACGGAGTACGACGTACGGGCCCTGATCAACCATCTCTTCCAGGTGGTCGTCAACTTCCAGGCCCTGGCGGCCAGGGAACAGGCCGACTTCGGAGAGATGCCGGACGTCGTCACGGGGGACTGGCGGGCCCGTTTCGGTGAGGAGGCGGCCAAGCTGGTGGCGGCCTGGGCCGTGCCCGGCGCCGACGAGGGGACGACGGGGGCCATGGGGCTCCCGGCCAGGACCGTCGGGAACATGGTGCTGGGCGACCTGACCGTTCATGTCTGGGACCTGGCGCGCGCCACCGGCCAGGAGTTCGTTCCGGACGATGCGGTGCTGGGCGAGATCGGTCCCCAACTGGCCGCGATGGCACCGATGGCCCGGGAGGCGAAGGTGTTCGGCGATCCCCACCCCGTACCGGACGGGGCTCGGCCCTTCGAGAAGGTGCTGGCGCTGACCGGCCGGGACCCGGGCTGGCGGCCTCCCGGCGCGTGACGCCGACGGCCGGAGCGTGCGCGTCCGGTGGTGCACCCGGGCTGTCGTAGAGGCCGCCCTTCGCGTTGATTCCCTCCTCCGCCTTGGAGTCGCACGGACCGGACCGCGTCCGCTCTCCGGTCGGAGACCACCCGACTCTCCGGTCGGAGGTCACCCGACAGGCTCTCAGGCCCGGGACGAAAGGTACGTATCAGGGACGACGGCGACTGGGCAGGGCGCGTGGTGCAGCATTGCGTGGTTCACCGGGCCCAGGTGACGTCCGTGCCGCCCGCTGCTCCGCCGGGCGCCGACGACCAGCAGCTCCGCACCTGCGGCGGCTTCGATCAATTCCTGGTGCGCCGGTCCCTGCACCACCGACCTGTGGATGGCGACGTCGGAGGAACCGGTCCGGTCCAGTGCCGACAGGACGTCCTCGAGGTGTTCCTCAGCCTGCTGCTGGTGTGCTGAGGCGGGGGAACCCGAGAGGAGCGGATGGGACATGGCGTGGTGGGCGGGGGCGCGCCAGGCCCGCACGGCGATCAGCTCGCCGTGGCGTGATGCCGCCTGGCCGAGTGCGAAGACGGCGGCTGCCGACGGTCCTGCGGCGCTGCCGATCCCGACGACGACGCGGCCGGACTGCGGCGGGGTGCTGGGCGTCCTCGCCGGGACCACCACGACCGGGCAGTGGGACCGGTTGGCGAGCGTGAGGCTGACGGACCCCAGGAGCATCTCGGTGATCCGGCCCCGGCCGCGGGATCCGAGGACGACAAGGGTTGCCTTGTGGCTCTCCCTGACGAGCGCGGCCACCGGGTCCTCGGGCTGTACGGCCACCACCACGTCCATCTCGGGTCCGAGCCGTCGCGCGCGTTCCTGAGCGGCGGTGACGAGCTGTTCGGCGAGGATCTGTTCGGTGGTCCGTTCGGTGTCCGGAGCGGGGTGCAGGCCTTCGTAGCGTTCCCACAGCGATGCGTGGACGACGCGCAGGGGGAGCCGTGAGCGCGCCGCTTCCGCCGCCGCCCAGTCCAGGGCACGGAGACTGCCCACCGATCCGTCCACTCCGACGACTACGGGGAGCCGCATCGCTCCCACCGCCTTTCGTGCTGATCAACCCGGGCTCGGGCGTATGTCCGGGCGTACGTTGTCGCGTACGTCCTCACGTTTCTACGGTTCGACCGTCAGCACCTGGTTCAAGGGACGGCGCGGTGTGCGCGGTCCCTTGGGCCCGTATCCCAGGCGGACGATCATCTGTGCGTGCCCCGTGCCGAAGACCGGGTCGCGCAGGAGCCATCGCAGGTCCGGCCATTCGATGGGCTGGGTCGCGAACGAGGTGGACACGTTGTGGAGCGCGGCGGTGAGCAGGACACGTTCCAGGGCCTGACCGGCGCGCAGCCAGTCCACGGAGCGGTCGCCCGGGGTGCTCAGCAGGGCCAGCTGCGGCCGCTTCTCGAACGGGACGCGTGCCCGGCCCCCGAGCACTCCGGTTCCCGCGAAATCACGGGTGGTCGCCCGCTCGGCGGCGTCGCGGGGGCCGAAGGCGTAATCCGGGATTCCGTCGACGGGCGCCTCGGTCTTCGTGTCCCGGGTCCAGTGCTCCTGCTCCGCTTCCCGGCCCGGATCCCCGCGGTTGTATCCCTCGGCGTCCCGTATCAATTCGAGCACGGTCTCCAGATGCGGCGGGACCAGGAACGCGAAGTCCGCGCCCTCGATACGGGCCTCGTCGGAGAGGCGCGCGCGGATGTCCTCGGGGACCGCCTGGTCGTCGAACGGATAGCGACTGGTGTGCCGCTCCCGGATCGCGGGGTGGAGAGCGGCGAGCGCTTCGTCCGCGGGCCGTTGCGGAGCGTCGGGGCGGAAGCCGAGACGGACGGTGGCCAGGAGGGCGGGTTCCGACGGTTCGGGCAGCAGTGCGGTGACCGCGTGCAGGCCGTGGTGGGCGGCGGACACCCGCAGGTTCAGCAGGGCCGCGCCGCAGCCGACGTGCAGTGCGCGGGTGGAGGGGTCGGCCTCCGGCATCGCGCGGTCGAGGTCCGCCCGGAGCGTGAAAGTCCGGCCGGCGCGTGTGTAGCGGAACTGCCAGGGCTGGGCGTTGTGCATGGACGGGGCGGCGGTGGCATCGGCGACGAGGTCGGTCAGCGTCCTGTCGTCGAGTGTCTGGCTGAGCATCGGAACTCCCCGGGATCGGGAACGGTCGATGGTCCTCTCTTCAGCATGGAACAGACGACGCCTGGGCGGTATGGGTCATTTGTCTTTCGGGTTCCGTCGTCCGGCGCTGACGGAACGCATCAGGGCCGAACGGTCCCGTGCCCCGGACGGGGTCCCAGAGCCTGCCCCCTGATGTCGTACGGAGTCCACATGCCGTACGGAGTCATGCCGTACGGAGTCCACATGCCGTACTGAGCCCACGCCGCGCCCGTACGCCGCAACCGTGGTGCCATGAAGAAGAGCCCCTGACGAAGGGACCGCCCCGGTCATGGCAGCCGCACCGCCCCTGGCACCGTGCCTGCGCTCCGTGCGGGCCGTGGTCTTCGACACGGACGGAGTGATCACCGACTCCGCCCGGCGGCACGCCGCAGCCTGGAAGAAGGCGTTCGACGCCTGTCTGTCGGCCGTCGCAGGACAGCGGCCCTTCGACCCCGTCGACGACTATCTGCGCCATGTCGACGGCCGGTCGCGGAAGGACGGTGCAGCGGCGTTCCTGGCATCGAGGGGACTCGACCTTCCCGAGGGCGACCCCGATGACCCGCCGGGAACCACGACGGCATGGGCCATCGCTGCCCGCAAGGACGAGCTGTTCACGCAGAGCCTGCGCACCGACCCGGTCGACGTCTGGCCCGGCACGGTCCGTCTCCTCGATGTACTGTGCGGCGAACAGGTGCCCTGTGCCGCCGTCTCCGCGTCCCGGCACGCCACGGAACTGCTGGCGCGGGCCGGCCTCATCGACCGGTTCGATGCCGTGGTCGACGGGAACGAGGCGCGCCGACTGCGGCTGCCGGGGAAACCGGACCCAGCGCTCTTCGCCGAGGCGGCGAGACGCCTGCGGACCCCGGTCCAGGACACGGCCGTGGTGGAGGACGCGCTGGCCGGGGTCGAGGCCGGGCGGCGCGGTGGCTTCGGACTCGTGGTCGGCGTGGACCGTACGGGCAGCTTCACCAGCGCCGCCGCGCTGCGCCGCCACGGTGCCGACATCGTGGTGGCCGATCCGGGGGACCTGCTGATGGCCGGGGGCGACTGATGGCACGGGCGTGGACCTGGTCGTACGAGGGGTACGACCCGCAGGAGGAACGGCTGCGCGAGGCGCTGTGCACCCTAGGCAACGGGTACTTCGCCACCCGTGGAGCCGCATCCGAGACATCCGAGGGCCGGTCGCACTACCCCGGCACCTACGCGGCGGGCTGCTACAACCGGCTGACCTCCTCGGTCCGGGGCCGCCGGGTGGAGAACGAGGACCTGGTCAACCTGCCGAACTGGCTGCCGCTGCGCTACCGCATCCACCCTGCCGGCAGCACCCCGGGACCATGGCTCTCCCCGGACCACGCGCACCTCGCGGAACACGGTCAGTCACTCGATCTGCGCGGGGGCACGCTGACGCGCCGATCCGTCTACGAGGACGGGGCGGGCAGAGTGCTGCGTGTGGAGCAGTGCCGTCTGGTGCACATGGGCGATCCGCATCTCGCCGCCTTGCACACGGTGTTCCGGGCGGAGGGCTGGACGGGCGCGATCGAGGTGGAGGCGGGGATCGACGGCGATGTCCGCAACTCCGGTGTCGCGCGGTACCGGGGTCTGTCGAACCGGCACCTCACCGGCTGGGTGACCGGTACGGAGGGGGACGGTGTGGTGTCGCTGAGGTGCCGCACGGTGGAGTCGGACATCGGTGTCGCGCTGGCGGCCCGCACGGTGGCCGTGAGCGGCGGCGAAGGGACCGGGGTACAGGGAAGCGGACACGGCCCCGGACTCGAACCCGGGCCTGTATCGGGGATCGGACCCGGGCCGGTATCGGGGCTCGAACCCGGGCCGGTATTGGGGCTCGAACCCGGGCCCGAACCCGGGCCTGAACCCGGGCCTGAACCCGGGCCTGAACCCGGGCCTGAACCCGGGCCTGAACCCGGGCCTGAACCCGGGCCTGAACCCGGGCCCGAACCCGGCCCCCGCTTCCGGCAGACGGAGAAGGTGGTCTTCCAGCGGCTGGTGCTGCAGCTGAGCCCGGACTCCGACGCCGTCGCCGACAAGACGGTCGCCCTCCACACCGCGCGCGACCCCGCGATCGGCAGCCCCCTGCGGGCACCGTGGCCGCGGTGCGCAGGGCGCCGGACTTCGTGCATCTGCTGTCCTCGCACCGGCGGGCCTGGGCCGACCTGTGGCAGCAGGTCCGGCTGGAGGTCCCGGGCGAGGCAGGCCGCATTCTCCGGCTGCACCTCTTCCACGTGCTGCAGACGCTCTCCCCGCACACCGCCGAACTCGATGTGGGGGTACCGGCGAGAGGACTGCACGGCGAGGCGTACCGAGGCCATGTCTTCTGGGACGAGTTGTTCGTACTGCCGTTCCTGAACCTGCATCTCCCGGAAGTCTCCCGAGGACTTCTCGACTACCGCTACCGGCGGCTGCCCGCAGCGCGTCGCGCGGCGCGTGATGCAGGCAGGGCCGGGGCGATGTATCCCTGGCAGAGCGCAGACAACGGACGTGAGGAGACCCAGGAACTCCATCTCAACCCGCGCTCGGGGCGCTGGCTGCCCGACCGCTCACGGCTGCAGCACCACGTCGGCTCGGCCGTCGCGTACAACGTGTGGCAGTACTGCCAGGCCACCGCGGACACGGAGTATCTGCACTCCAGGGGCGCGGAGATGATGCTGCAGATCGCCAGGTTCTGGGCCGACAGCGCCGAATGGGACGCGTCCCTGGCCCGCTACCGCATCCGTGGTGTCGTCGGACCGGACGAGTACCACGATGCCTATCCGGGAGCCGGGACGGCAGGCCTGGACGACAACACGTACACGAACGTGACAGCGGCCTGGGTTCTGTCACGTTCGACAGAGCTGTACCGCGACCTGCCCGGGACGCGGCGTCGGCAGTTGCTCGACTTGATCCGGCTCGACCCCGACGAACCGGAACGTTGGGAGGACATTTCCCATCGGCTTCATGTGCCGTATCACCAGGGCGTCATCAGCCAGTTCGCCGGCTATGGGGAACTGGCCGAGCTCGACTGGGAGGGATACCGGAAGCGGTACGGGGACATCCGGCGGCTGGACCGGATCCTGGAGGCGGAGGGCGACACCGTCAACCGTTACCAGGCGTCCAAACAGGCCGATGTGCTGATGCTCGGCTACCTCTTCTCGCCGGAGGAACTGGCCGGTCTCTTCCGGCGGCTCGGGCATGCGCTGGACGAGGACACCTGGCGCGCCACCGTCGACTACTACCTTGCGCGTACGAGCCACGGCTCCACGCTCAGCTCCCTGGTCCATGCCTGGGTCCTGGCCCGGGCGCGCCGCGAGAAGGCGTGGAAGTACTGCGAGGAGGCGCTGACCGGGGACGTGGCCGACATCCAGGGCGGCACCACCCCGGAAGGCATCCATCTGGGGGCGATGGCGGGCACCCTCGACTTCGTACAGCGCGGGATGATGGGGCTTGAGACCCGCGACGACGCACTGTGGCTCGCGCCGGCCACACTGCCCCAGCTCTCGAAATTCGGGGTACGCATCAGATTCCGCCGGCACTGGGACGTGGACCTGCGCATCTGTGTTCGGCAGCTCCGGATCGCCGTACCGGACTCGCACCACCGGGCCGGCCGGGTCGTCCTGGGAGGCCACACCCATGTGATCACACCCGGTACGGCGCGTTGGCTCGACCTGCCCCCGGCCCGGTCCCTCCGGGAAAACTCTCCCTCGCCGGGCCACGGGACAAGAGGGATCGTGGAGGAAGAAGGCGGAACGTCTCTCACCGGAGGTGCGTCATGCCCCGTCCCGTGACCGTCGGCCTGAACGGTACGCCCGCAAGCCTGGCTGCGGCGGACTGGGGCGCCCGCGAGGCGGTGCTCAGAGATCTGCCGCTGCGGCTCGTCAGCGCGTGGGAGTGGCAGCCCTTCGCGTACGCTCCCCTGGCCGGAACCGAGATGCCCGAGCAGTGGTCCCGGCGTATGCCGGACGAGACCGCCACGGAGCTGCGCCACCGCCACCCCGGCCTCGACATCACCACGGACCGGCTCACGGGCCCGCCCGCCGAGATGCTGTGCCGGGCCGCGAAGGAGAGCGAACTGCTGGCCCTCGGGACCGCGGGGCTCGGCCCACTCGCCGGATTCCTGATGGGGTCGGTGGCGATGGCCACGGTCGCGCATGCCGAGCGGCCCGTCGTCCTCGTCCGCGCCGATGAGCAGGGCGATGACACCGGTGCCGACGAGGGAGCCCCGGTCGCGGCGGAGGGTGAAGAGGCGCGGTCGGGTACGGACGACCGTGTCGTGGTGCTCGGCATCGACCTCGGCAGTTCCTGTGACGAGGTGATCGGGTTCGGCTTCGGAGCCGCTGCCGTCCGGTCGGCCGTGCTGCGGGTGATCAATGGCTGGAACCCGCCGCCCCACCTCGTACACGGCATCGGCGGCGACCCGGGCTGGCGGGCCGATGCGACCGCTCGGGCCGCGGAATCGATGCGGACCATGCTGGCACCGTGGTGCGAGCGCTATCCGGCCGTCGCCGTGATCGAGGAGCCCGCAATCGGACGGCCCGCCCGTCTCCTGGCGGAAGCAGGAGCCGAGGCCGGACTCGTGGTCATCGGCCGCCGGGTGAACCCGCACCTGCCCGGTCCGCCCCGCATCGGGCATGTCGCCCACGCCGTCCTGCACCACTGCCCGGCGCCAGTGGCCGTTGTGCCGTCGGCGTGAACGGCCGGCCTCGGCAGACTGCCGAGCCGTCGACTGCCGAGCCGTCGTCGGCGTGAACGGTCGCCCTCGGCCGCCGACTGCCGAGCCGATGACTGCCGAGCCGCCGACTACTGAGCCGACAACTACTGAGCCGCCGACTACTGAGCCGACAACTACTGAGCCGCCGACTGCTGAACCGCCGACTGCTGAGCCGCCCCGAGTCGTGTGACCAGATGGTGCCAGCCCTCCTCCAGGCGCTCCAGCGGTATGCCGCGGTCCCTGGTGAGGTGGTGGACGAGGGCGGCGTCGATGGAGCCGAGCAGGGTGTGTGCGAGCAGTTCCGGGTCGCCCGCCACGTTCGCCTCACGCAGCAGCATCGCGATGTGGCTGAGCCGCAGACGGTGCGCCGGGACGGCGTAGTTGCGCAGCGGGTCGGACCGGCTGGCCAGGATCAGCGGGTGGTGATCGCGTTCGTGGCGCAGGACGGCGGGCCCGAAGGCGTGCAGCCGCTCCGCCGCCGGGGCGCCGGGACCCAGGGGCGGCGGGCCCGCGAGGAAGGCGGCCTGGAGCTGCTCCTCCCGGTGGTCCAGGAGCGCGAGCAGGAGCCCGGCCCGGTCGCCGAAGCGCCGGAAGACGGTGCCCTTGCCCACCCCTGCGGCGGCGGCCACCGATTCCATGGTCAGGTCCGCCGCTCCGCACTCGGTCAGAAGCCCGGAAGCGGCGTCCAGCAGGCGCGTGCGATTGCGTGCCGCGTCCGCCCGTAGCTGGGGTGGTTCACCGGTCGGGGCGAGCGGAAGATGCGTCCGCGCCTCGCCGGGCGCGGGCTGCCTGAGCGGCGGAGGAACGGGACCGGTCATGGCCTCAGGGTAGCGCCCGGAAGGCGTAAGTGGACCACGGTCCGCTTAAGTGGTACAACTTTAAACGGACCACGGTCCGCTTGATTCCGCAGTCTTCGCCTTCCGGGAGTTCCCCATGTCTGTACGCATCCTCGCGCTCGTCGGCAGCCTCCGCGCCGGCTCGCACAACCGCCAGCTCGCCGAAGCCGCCGCCAAGCACGCTCCCGCGGGCGTCGAGATCGAGCTGTGCGAGGGCCTGGCCGACGTGCCCTTCTACAACGAGGACATCGACGTCGAGGGAGGCGTCCCGGCCGCCGCCGCACGGCTGCGCGAGGCGGCCGGCCGGGCCGACGCGTTCCTGCTGTTCTCGCCCGAGTACAACGGCACCATGCCGGCCGTCCTGAAGAACTCCATCGACTGGCTGTCCCGCCCGTACGGCGCCGGCGCCATCTCCGGCAAGCCGGTCGCCGTGGTCGGCACCGCCTTCGGCCAGTACGGCGGCGTATGGGCGCAGGACGACGCCCGCAAGTCCTGCGGGATCGCGGGCGGTGTGGTTCTGGAGGACGTGAAGCTGTCCATCCCCGGCTCCGTGACGCGCTTCGCCGACACCCACCCCGCCGACGACGCCGAGGTCGTCGCCGCGCTCACCGAGGTCATCAGCCAGGTCGCCTCGCAGGTCACCTCCGTGGCCGCCTGACCTCTCACGTGCGGCGGCGCGCCCAGGATGCCGCGCCGCCGTCGGCGGTCAGGGGTGGGCCAGGACCTTGAGAGCCCGGCTCAGGGCCACACCAGGCAGTACGCCTGATGCCCGGCGTCATGCAGACGGTGGCTGAAGTCCTGCCACTCGTGCAGCAGTTGGTAGACGTTGAACGCGTCGCGCGGCCCGCCACGGTCCGGGACCGTGGACCAGATGAAGGCCGCGGCGCCGACCGACTCCTCGCCGACGCCGCGCAGCGGGTCGACGACCGTCATCGGGAGCTTGACCACCGCGTAGTCGGGGTGCAGTACGACCAGTTCGAGCGGGGGAACCTTGTGCAGAGGTACGCCCTGGATACCGGTGAGGACCATCGCCGCCACCGTCTCCGGCTTGATCTTGGTGAACATGCCGCCCATGCCCAGTTCGTCGCCGCCGAGCTCCTCGGGGCGCATCGAAATGGGCACGCGTGCCGCGGTGGCCCCGTCGGGGGCACCGAAGTACTTGTAGGTCACCCCCACCCGGCCACCACTCCTGCTTCCGGCTCCGCCACCCTGCGCACCACCGGCCTGTATGCCCTGCTTGCGCTCCGCCCCACGTCGGTGCCGACCCCGCCGGGCAGGCTCGGGCCCCAGGTCGTCGGTCCCTTCGCCCACTCCGCCACCGCGATGCATATCTCATCCACCCGACTACTACTTAGGAGACACAGCCCCCGCCGCGCAACCCGATCATCGTCTCAGTGACCTCCCCCACGGGCGTGCGGCGAAACACCTGTCCGCAAGACCGTCCGTGGCTCTGACACCATGGCTTGTGTGAGCTTTCCCTATGACGCCCCAGTTTCGCAGACGCTTTTCGACCGCGCGTCCCTCGTGACGCCCGGCGGCGTGAACTCTCCCGTCCGTGCCTTCAAGGCCGTGGGTGGTACGCCCCGCTTCATGGTGTCCGGCACCGGTCCGTACCTCACCGATGCCGACGGCCGTGAGTATGTCGACCTCGTGTGCTCGTGGGGGCCGATGATCCTCGGCCACTCCCACCCCGAGGTCATCGCCGCAGTCCAGGAGGCCGTCGCCCGCGGCACCTCGTTCGGTACGCCCGGTGAGGGCGAGGTCGCGCTCGCCGAGGAGATCGTGGCCCGGGTGGAGCCCGTGGAGCAGGTACGGCTGGTGTCGTCCGGCACCGAGGCGACCATGTCCGCGATCCGTCTCGCCCGCGGGTTCACCGGCCGCGCCAAGGTGGTGAAGTTCGCCGGCTGTTACCACGGCCATGTCGACGCGCTGCTCGCCGCCGCCGGGTCCGGGGTCGCGACCTTCGGCCTTCCGGACACTCCGGGAGTCACGGGCGCGCAGGCCGGTGACACGATCGTGCTGCCGTACAACGACCTGGACGCGGTGCGGGAGGCGTTCGCCGCGCACCCCGGCGAGATCGCCTGTGTGATCACTGAGGCGTCGCCGGGCAACATGGGCGTCGTACCGCCGCTGGACGGTTTCAATGCCGGGCTCAAGGAGATCTGCGCCGCCCATGGCGCGCTCTACATCTCCGACGAGGTCATGACCGGATTCCGTACCTCGAAGGCCGGCTGGTTCGGTGTCGACGGGGTGCGTCCCGACCTGATGACCTTCGGCAAGGTCATGGGCGGCGGCTTCCCGGCCGCGGCCTTCGGCGGGCGTGCCGACGTGATGGCGCACCTCGCCCCGGCCGGTCCCGTCTACCAGGCCGGCACCCTCTCCGGGAACCCGGTCGCCACCGCCGCCGGTCTCGCCCAGTTGCGGCTGCTCGACGACGCGGCGTACGCGAAGGTGGACGCGGTCTCCGCGGAGATCCGCGGCCTGGTCAGTGAGGCGCTGGCCAAGGAAGGCGTGGCGCACACCGTGCAGGTGGCAAGCAACATGTTCTCCGTCTTCTTCACCGACCGGCCGGTGAGGAACTACGAGGACGCGAAGCGGCAGGAAGGTTTCCGCTTCACCGCTTTCTTCCACTCGCTGCTGTCGCAGGGTGTCTACCTGCCGCCGTCCGCCTTCGAGTCCTGGTTCGTCTCCACCGCCCACGACACGCAGGCCGTCGAGCGCATCGCCGCCGCGCTGCCCGCCGCTGCCCGCGCCGCATCGGAGGCCACCGCATGAGCGAGAACACCGGCCGCGAGGACATCACCGTCGTCCATCTGATGCGGCACGGCGAGGTCCACAACCCGGAGGGTGTGCTCTATGGGCGCCGCCCCGGCTACCACCTCTCCGAGCTCGGCCGGCAGATGGCCGACCGGGTCGCCGGGCACCTGGAGGACCGCGACATCACCCATGTCGTCGCCTCCCCGCTGGAGCGCGCCCAGGAGACAGCCACGCCGATCGCCAAGGCGCACGGCCTCGACCTGGCCACCGACGAGCGGCTCATCGAGGCCGCCAACGTCTTCGAGGGCAAGACCTTCGGGGTCGGCGACGGGGCGCTGCGCAAGCCGGACAACTGGAAGCACCTGACGAATCCGTTCCGGCCGTCATGGGGCGAGCCGTACATCGAGCAGGTCGTACGGATGATGGGCGCCCTGGACGCCGCGCGTGACGCGGCGCGCGGGCACGAGGCGGTGTGCGTCAGCCATCAGCTGCCGATCTGGATCGTGCGCAGCTTCGTGGAGCGGCGGCGGCTGTGGCACGACCCGCGCAAGCGGCAGTGCACGCTCGCGTCGCTGACCAGCTTCACGTACCGGGGCGACAAGATCGTGTCGGTCGGGTACGCGGAGCCTGCGCGGGATCTGGTGCCGACGCATCTGCTGGCGGGTGCGAAGCCGGTGAAGGGGAAGTCGAAGGCGTTCGGCGCGTAGTCGGCCCCCGGGCCGGGGTGGTGTGCCCCCGGGCCCGGGCCCCGCGTGCTCCCGGATCGTGTGCCCCCGACCCGCGTGCCCCCGACCCGCGTGCCCCTGGCTTCCGCCCCGCGTGCCCCCGGCCCCCGGGCCGTCGGGTTCCCGGTCGTCCGGTTGACGGTTTGTCCTCAATCGCCGGACGGGCTCGATGTTCGCCCGTCCGGCGATTCTGCTGCCGCCGGGGGACGGGCACCCCGAAGCCGGGGATTGACGGGGATTGATTACTTTGTCGACGGTTGAGTTCCGCTCCCGCCGCGCCCCACTCGTCCGGTCATCCGTTTGAAGGGTGAGGTCTGGGGACGTAAAGAAATTTGTGCTACATCGCGGAACCCCTGTGCTGGATCCCTCATCTAAGTCTCTGCCAGTTTGTATGGACTTGAGGCAAAACGACCGCAGATGGGGAACGCATGCGCGAGATCAGCCGAAGGGGTTTGCTCGGAGCCGGGCTCGGGGCCGCGGCGGCCATCGGTCTGGCGGGGTGCAGTTCCTCGGACCGGTCGGGGGCGGGCGCCGCGGGGGACAAGGGTTCCGACGAGCGCACCCGGGGGACCGGACCTGCGAAGAAGGACGTTCGTGAGATCGGGGACGGTTCCACCGCGTACACCGGAAAGCAGCCGCACCAGCCTTCCGCGCCGGTTCCGCTCGAACCCGGGCAGACGCCGCCGCAGTTCGTGATCTTTTCCTGGGACGGTGCGGGCGAGGTCGGCAACGGGCTCTTCCCGCGCTTTCTGGAACTCGCCAAGGACCACGACGCGGCGATGACCTTCTTCCTCTCCGGCCTCTATCTGCTGCCCGAGTCGAAGAAGTCCATGTACCGGCCGCCCAATAATCCGATCGGTGCGTCCGACATCGGTTATCTGACCGATGGTCACATAAAGGAGACGCTGAAGTACATCCGTCAGGCATGGCTCGACGGGCATGAGATCGGCACCCACTTCAACGGGCATTTCTGCGCCGGTTCCGGATCGGTCGCGAACTGGTCGGCCTCCCAGTGGCGGAACGAAATCGACCAGGCGGTCTCCTTCGTCACCGAATGGCGCACCAACACGGGCTGGACCGACCTCGATCCGCTGCCTTTCGACTACCGAAAGGAACTGGTCGGCGGTCGCACTCCCTGCCTGCTCGGCCAGGACAATCTGCTGTCCACGGCGAGCAGGCTCGGCTGGCGCTACGACGCCAGCTCGCCCGGCGGCACCCAGGTGTGGCCCCAGAAGCGCCAGGGCGTCTGGGATCTTCCGTTGCAGGGCATGCCGTTCCCGGGGCACACCTTCGAAGTCCTTTCGATGGACTACAACATCCTCGCCAACCAGTCGCAGAATTCGACCAAGGGCATGCCCTCGCGCTATCCGGGCTGGCGCGAGCAGGCCACCCAGTCGTATCTCGCCGGATTCGAGCGTGCGTACACGACGAATCGCGCGCCCTTCCACATCGGAAACCACTTCGAGGAGTGGAACGGCGGCATCTATATGGACGCGGTCGAGGAAACGATCAAGAAGATCGCCGGGAAGCCGGATGTGAGGCTCGTCTCCTTCAAGCAGTTCGTCGACTGGCTCGACGTCCAGAACCCGGATGTGCTCGACAAGCTCCGTACGCTGGAGGTCGGTCAGTCGCCCGCAGGGGGCTGGAACGCCTTCTTTAAGCAGGTCTGACAAGGGGCTTTACGGGCAGCGTGGGGGGTGCCCGAGGGCACCGAAACCGCCATGCGAAACTTTTCACATGAGCTATGGCCGCGCGCCCCGACGCCGTTTCACCCTGCTCGCCGCCCCCACAGCGGCCGTCGCACTCGCACTGACGCTGACCGCGTGCAGCGGGGAGGGCAACAAGGCCGGAGGCGGCGGCAATACGAACTTCGTCACAGGCAGCGGCGGCATCTCCACCGTACCCAAGGACGACCGCGAGGCCGCCCCGAAGCTCGACGGCGAGACCCTCGACGGCGAGTACCTCAACGTCGCCGACTACAAGGGCGACGTCGTCGTGCTGAACATGTGGGGCTCGTGGTGCGGCCCCTGCCGTCTGGAGGCCAAGTACTTCACGCAGGTGGCGGAGGAGACGAAGGACAAGGGCGTCCAGTTCGTCGGGATCAACACGCGCGATGCCCAGAAGGGCCCCGCGATCAGCTTCGAGAAGGAACACGGGGTCACCTACCCGAGCATCTTCGACCCGACCGGCAAGCTCATGCTCCGCTTCCCCAAGGGCACGCTGAACCCGCAGGCCATTCCGTCGACCGTGGTCCTGGACCGGGACGGGAAGATCGCCGCTCGTTCCCTGACCGGGCTCGACGACACCGAGCTGCACAAGATGATCGACCCACTGATCGCGGAGAAGTGATTCCGTGCTCACCCTTGCCGAAATGAACCCGACCGTCGTGGACGGGGCGCTGGCCGTCGCCCTGCCCATCGCCGCACTCGCTGGACTCGTCTCCTTCTTCTCGCCGTGCGTCCTGCCGCTCGTGCCCGGCTATCTCTCCTACGTCACCGGCGTCAGCGGCACCGACCTGGCGCAGGCCAAGCGGGGGCGCATGGTCGCGGGCGCCTCGCTCTTCGTGCTCGGCTTCACCGCCGTGTTCGTCTCCGGCGGCGCGCTCTTCGGCTTCGTCGGCCAGAACCTCCAGGCGTACAGCACCACGCTCTCCAAGGTCCTCGGTGTGCTGATGATCCTGATGGGGATCTTCTACATGGGCCTGATGCCGTGGATGACACAGCGCGAATTCCGTATCCACAAGAGGCCGGTGACCGGACTGGTGGGCGCACCGCTGCTCGGCGCGCTCTTCGGGATCGGCTGGACTCCGTGCCTCGGCCCGACGCTCAGCTCGGTGAGCTTCCTCGCGCTGGACCAGGCCACCGCCGTACGCGGGGCGATACTGACCGTCGCGTACTGCCTCGGGCTCGGCCTGCCCTTCGTGCTCGCGGCGGTCGCCTTCCGCAAGGCGCTCGGCGCCTTCGGCTGGGTCAAGCGCCATTACGCATGGGTCATGCGTATCGGCGGCGTCATGATGATCGCGACCGGGCTGCTCCTGCTGACCGGTGTGTGGGACAGCATGATGCAGGAACTGCAGGGCTGGTCCGACGGCTTCACGGTGGGGATCTGAGTTTCATGAGCAACACCAAGTCCAACCCGGCACCGGAGCGCGAGCGCCGGGACGAGCGGGAGACCCCGGACGAGCAGGACCGGGAGAACGCCCCCGAACTCGGTGCGGCCGGCTCCCAGCTCTCCACCGCCCCGCGCGAGGAGACCGTGGCCAACCTACCGGCCATGGGCGTCATCGGCTGGGCCCGCTGGTTCTGGCGGCAGCTCACCTCGATGCGGATCGCGCTGATCCTGCTCTTCCTGCTGTCGCTCGGCGCCATCCCCGGCTCGCTGATCCCGCAGAACAGCGTGGACGAACTGAAGGTGGAGACCTTCAAGGAGGCCCACCCCACCCTCACGCCGATCTACGAGAAGCTCCAACTCTTCGACGTCTACAGCTCGGTGTGGTTCTCCGCGATCTACATACTGCTGTTCATCTCGCTCATCGGCTGCATCGTGCCGCGCACCGGCCAGTTCATCGGCCAGCTGCGCAGCCGCCCGCCGGGCGCACCCAAGCGCCTCACCCGGCTGCCCGTGTACACCACCTGGCGCACCGAGGCCGAGCCCGAGCAGGTCCGCGAGGCCGCGCTCGCCATGATGCGCAAGCGCCGCTTCCGCGCACACACCGCGGGGGACGCGGTCGCCGCCGAGAAGGGCTATCTGCGCGAGGCCGGGAACCTGATCTTCCACATCGCCCTGATCGTGATGCTGGTGGCGTTCGCCGTCGGGCAGCTCTTCAAGTCCGAGGGCGGCAAGCTGATCCTCGAGGGCGACGGCTTCTCCAACACGCTGACCCAGTACGACGACTTCAAGCCCGGCTCGTTGTTCGACGCCGACTCGCTCGTCCCGTTCAGCTTCGAGCTCGACGAGTTCATCGGCACGTACGAGCGCAGCGGCCCCCAGAAAGGTACGCCGCGGACCTACGAAGCCCATGTGACCTACTCGAAGGGCGCCTACGGCAAGCCGCAGAAGACCGTCATCAAGGTCAACGAGCCGCTGGTCGTCGACGGCACCAAGGTCTATCTGAACGCGCACGGCTACGCGCCCGTCGTCTCCGTCAAGGACGGCAGGGGCAAGGAGGTCTACAAGAACGCCGTGCCGCTGCTGCCCATCGACAACAACGTCACCTCGACCGGTGCGATCAAGGTGATGGACGGCTATCGCGACCAGAACGGCAAGAAGACCCAGCTGGGCTTCCAGGCGTTCTTCGTGCCGACCTTCGCGGGTGATGGCAAGGGCACGATGTTCTCCCAGTTCCCGGCCGCCGACATGCCCGTACTCGCCCTCAACGGTTTCTACGGCAGCCTCGGCGTCGACTCGGGACTGCCGCAGAACGTGTATCAGCTGGACTCCTCCAAGATGAAGGAGTTCAAGGACGACGAGGGCAACCAGCTCAAGCAGCGGCTGGCGGTCGGCGAGACGATGCAGCTGCCCGACGGTGCCGGCTCGATCACCTTCGAGGGCGTCGAGGAGTGGGCCAGCTTCCAGATCTCGGAGCAGCCCGCCAGCGGCTGGGCGCTCGCCGGCGCCATCGCCGCGATCGTCGGACTCGTGGGTTCGCTGTTCATCCAGCGGCGCCGGGTCTGGGTGAGGGCCGTACGCGGAGCGGACGGCGTCACCGTCGTCGAAATGGCGGGTCTCGGCCGCAGCGAGTCCGCGAAGCTTCCCGAGGAGCTGGCCGATCTCGCGGTCACGCTCAACGCCGTGGCACCCACAGCGCCCGGCCCTGACAACGACCCCGGATCCGACCTGGACCTCGGCTCCGAACCCGTCACCGACTCCGATTCCGACTCCGTCGAATCCTCCGAAGAACCTGCCGAAGGGGCTGAGAAGTGAATCTCGCCGCCGCAACCAATGAGAACCTGGCGCACACCAGCAATGTGCTGATCTATTCGTCGATGGCCGTCTACACCTTCGCCTTCTTCGCGCACATCGCGGAATGGGTGTTCGGCAGCCGCAGCAAGGTCGGCCGCACCGCCGCCGCGCTGACCGGGGCCGAGGGCGCCGGCGGCAACGCCAACGCCAACGCCACGGTGAAGGTGCAGGTCGCGCAGAAGGGCGGCGGCACCGCCGTGCTGGAGCGGCCGAAGATCATCACGCGTTCCGCGGCCGGTTCCCGCGACGTCCCGGACGGGCCCGGCGCGGCCGGCGGCACGGCCAAGGGCGATCTGTACGGGCGCATCGCGGTCTCCATGACCGTGCTCGCCTTCCTCGTGCAGGCGAGCGGCGTCATCGCCCGCGCGCTGTCCGTGCAGCGAGCCCCCTGGGGCAACATGTACGAGTTCTCCATCACCTTCTCCACGGTGGCGGTCGGCGCGTACCTGACCCTCCTCGCGCTGAAGAAGAACGTCCGCTGGATGGGGCTGATCCTGGTCACCACCGTCCTGCTGGACCTCGGTATCGCGACCACGTGGCTCTACACCGACAGCGACCAGCTGGTGCCCGCCCTGCACTCGTACTGGCTGTGGATCCACGTCTCCACCGCCATCCTCTGCGGCGCCGTCTTCTACATCGGCGCGGTCGGCACCCTGCTCTACCTGTTCCGCGACAGCTACGAGAACAAGCTCGCCAAGGGCGCGCAGCCCGGCTCGTTCGCCCAGTCCGTGCTCTCCCGGCTGCCCGCCGCCTCGACGCTCGACAAGTTCTCGTACCGCATCAACGCCGCCGTCTTCCCGCTGTGGACGTTCACGATCATCGCGGGCGCCATCTGGGCGGGCGACGCATGGGGCCGCTACTGGGGCTGGGACCCCAAGGAGGTCTGGTCCTTCATCACCTGGGTCGCGTACGCCTGCTACCTGCATGCCCGCGCCACCGCAGGCTGGAAGGGCCGCAAGGCCGCCTACCTGGCGCTGATCGCCTTCGGCTGCTGGCTCTTCAACTACTACGGCGTGAACATCTTCGTCACCGGCAAGCACTCCTACGCGGGCGTCTGACCGGTACCCACCCCGTACGGGTGCGGATCCCGCACCACCGGGCCACGCTGGAACCATGACCGATGCGACCCCCGTCATCGAGCGTGGCACCAGCGAAACCCACGGTGACCGGCACACTCTGCGGTTCGTGCTACGGCTGCCCCACCCCGTCCCACGGGTGTGGGCAGCCGTTGCCAGTTCCGAGGGGCTGCTCGGCTGGCTCGCCGCCGCCGACCCCTTCGAGCCGCGCATCGGCGGGGCGATCACGCTGCGCTGGCTGAACACCGACCGGGACGGCCGCGCCGCGGTCGCCTCCGGCACCGTCACCGCCTGGGACATCGAGCGGGTCGCCGAGTACACCTTCGAAGGACTCCACGGCCGCGTCCGCTTCCACCTGGAGCCACCGCGCGGCGACCATGTGCTCCTGCGCTTCACCAACGAGTTCCGTGGCGACGACGAGCTGCGCCTGGACTGCCTCGCGGGCTGGCACGACCACTTCTGCTACCTCGTGGACGTGCTCGACGGATATCCCGCCGACTGGTCGAAGTGGACCCCGGTGAGGTGGGCGGAGTTGCGCGAGGAGTACGCGGCGGCCGAGCGGTGACGCGGTATCACGGTGCCGAGGACGGCGGCAGGCACTTCGGGTCCGGCGGTGTGCGCTCCGGCCAGGCGAGCGCCACGAACCGCTGACGGGCGTCCTCGGGCGCCAGCTCCACCACCGGCACCGCCTTGTTGTAAGGGTTCCCGTGGTTGTCCAGGCAGATCCAGCCACTGGCCCCCGACACCCGCAGCGAACCCTTCACCCGCGGCCACTGCTCGCCCACATCGGCGAGCTGCGGAAGCCGCTTGCCGTCCGGGGTCGCCTGCCGGATGCCGTGCACCGCCAGCGACATCGCGTCGTGCGCGATGATGACCTGTCCGTCGGTCAGATTCCGGTGACCGGTCGGACCGATCGGGCCCACGGGCTTCTTCCCCACCAGGGCCAGCAGATCCAGGAAGCTCCGGTAGTCCGCCGGGGAACCGCCCCTCATCGCCCCGCCCTTTCCCTGCGCCGCCGCCCAGGCGTCCGGGTGCGCGAGCGAGGCGTAGCGGACCGTCACCTTGCGGCGCAGCGCGTCCCGGTCGAGCTTCTTGTCGTTGCCGAGGTACGAGCCCTCGTCGCCGGTGAGGATCGTGAACGGGCGGCTCTGGCAGCCGCGGGCCCCCAGCGCGTTGATGAACTGCCGCAGCTGGGTGTGGCGTCCGGCGAAGAACACCGTCTCCGCGTCCGTGTCGCAGATGAGGTGCGTGATCTGCCGGAACGTGTTGGCCGTGGTGCCCTCGTCGTTGGGGTCCTTGCGCGAGGTGAACAGCTGCGGCTCGTACTGCGTGCCCTTCACCAGTGAGGTGAACGCCGCCCGCAGCGTGTCCGTGTAGTGGTCCCCGGTACGGGTGTCCTGCACCAGCAGCGCCTTGTCCGCCTTCACCTCTCCGAAGTGCGCCAGGGCCCGAGCCTCGTCCCGGTTCGTCGGCGAGACCCGCGCCAGCCCGGGGAACGGGTCGCCGTCCGGACCGTTGGCGATGTCGTCGGCGGTGATCGTGGTGCCGACGACCGCGATGTGCGCGGCGGTCAGCTCCTTGACCGCCGACCTGACCTGCGTACTGCTGGTCGCGACCCCTGATACGGCCCGCAGATTGTCCGGGGCCCCGGTCATCGTCTTCAGCCGGTCCACCGTCGGCTGCCACAACAGGTTGTTCTTCCCGGTGTTGGCGAGCACCAGCCGGATCTTGGGCACCTGCTCGTTCGACAGATGGTTGGCCCGGTACTGCACGGCGAACGCGCCTTGCAGCTCACGCTGCATCTTCGTCTGCATGGCCTCGTCCGTCGAGGTCAGCGGCAGCAGCAGCGCGACCGTCGCGTACCGGCCGGGCTTCAGGGTGTCGTTCTCCCGGGCGATGGCCGCGGCGACCTCGGTCAGCTTCGGCCGCCCGAAGTCGTAGCCGTCGCCGGAGACGCCTATGCACTCGTCGCTGCCCTGCGGTCGCTCGACCCCCTTCGCGCAGGAGCGGTCCTCGGGGGCGGTGAGCCGGCCGATGCCGTACCAGCCGGACGTGACGACGAGGGCGCCCACCACCACCGTGGTGACGACCTTCTGCCGCGTCGTGTACCAGACGCGATAACGCAGCGGATTACGCATCCGAGCCACCGTCCCCCCGTCCCTGTCCCTGCCTGCTTCCGCCCGTGCCCGGCGACCCCGGCGGCATGGACAACGGCCGCCAGGCCCTGATGTCTCGCGGCCAGTGCGTCGCCGCGTCCCACAGCACGCTGTTGCCCGTCGGATGCCTGCCGGACAGTTGTCGCAGTTCGTGCGCCATCTTGTCGATCACCTCTTCGTCCGGCAGAGCCAGTGGATCGGACAGCAGCCATACCGCGTGCAGCAGTCGGCGCAGCTGCAACTGGAGCTCCGCGGTCCGCTCGTCGAGCCCCGCGAGCCCCGTATCCCCGTCCGGCAGCGACCCGGCCGCCTCCCGGCCGAGCGCGACCGCCCGCCGTGGATCGGGGCCGGAGTGACCGGGCGGACGCGGATACGGCGCCGAGGCGATGAACCGCAGCGAGTCGAGCCACGCCGTCACATCCCCGTCGGTGAACCGTTCCCGCAGATGCGTCACGCAGTCACTCGTCCTGCCCAGCACCAGCTCCTGGTGCAGCCGGTGCGGGACGCTCGGGCAGCTTCCCCCGGGCGCGTACGCGGAGCGCAGCGTCTCGTGCACCGCACGCCACACCGCGTAGTACGGATGGTCGTCGTCCTGGAATCGCAGCCGGTGCAGCAGCAGCGAGCGCAGCAGCGGATCGGCGACGAAATACTCGGGGCCGACCGGCCAGTCCTGCGTCCGCAGCACATCGCGCACCTGCAACGCCACATCGCCGTCCAGCGACCGGCCGCGCAGCCGGGCGGTGGCCAGCAGCCGTGCCGAGTCCTCACCGTGCGCGGCGGCCAGCACACTCAGTACGTCGAGCTGCTGCCCCGGCAGCAGCCGCGCCAGCAGCTCGTCCGCCACCCGCACCGGCGCCCGGTCCTCACGCAGCGCCACCGCGCGGTCCAGCAGCGCGCCCGGCACCAGCGCGTCCGGCTGAGGCGGCCTCGGCACCAGCGTGCCCGGCTGAGCCGCGCCCGGCTGGGGCGCCCCCGGCGCCCCCGGCCGCGGCGCCCCCGGCACCAGCGCCTCGCCCGCGGCCTGCGCGAACAGCGCCACACCCAGCGGCCGGCCACCCGTCAGCCGGTGCACCCCACGCGCCAGCCCGGCCGGGGTGCGGCCCACCGGATCGTGCCGGTCGAGCGCCGCCTGCACATGCGCCGGGGCCAGCGGGGTGAGCTCCACGGCCAGAATCCCGGACGTCACCTCCGTACCGCGGGTCCAGTGCGAGCCGTGCGCCACCTCGGGCAGCCTCCGGCGCACCGCACGGCTCAGCCCCTCGTGGTCACGGGCGCGCGAGGAGGCGAACACGGCGATCCGGTCCCGTGCCCCGGAGGCCCGCTGCCGCAGCACCGGTTCGACCAGTTGCCGGCCCAGCACCGTGTGTGCGTTGTCCAGCAGCAGCACCGGACGGCCCCGGCGGGCACCCCGCGCCAGCCCTCCGTACGCCCGCACCAGATCCGCGACCAGCGCGAGCACCAGATGGTCTTCGGCCCGGCGGCGCAGGTCACCGCCGCGTTCGAAGTCGACCGCCAGCTGACGGAGCCCGATCCTGCCGTTGCCGCCCGCGTGCGGGTAGCTTCCGTACCAGTCCGCCGAGCGCCGCTGGAACCGGCTGAACGTCTCCTCCAGCACCGTCTCCACCGTGGCCTCGGCGACCAGCCCGGCCAGCGGCACCATCGAGTCGAAAGCACCCGCCGCCAGCTTCGACAGCACCTTGGTGACCCAGCCGGTCGCCGCGTCCCCCCGGGTGTCGACGGTCGCCAGCACCGGGCCGAGCGACTGCAGATCCCGTTGCGCCCGCGTCTCGTCCTCCCGTGTCCAGGAGATCGACGCGACCGCCACCAGGCCGAGGCTCAGCCGGGGAAACTGCACCGGCCCCGCGGCACGCACCTTCGCTGTCAGCTGGGTGGCGAGCTCCGGCAGCGCCCCGGTGACCGGCGTCCAGCCGGGGCCCGGGTCCGCGGGCGGCACGACGGCCTCGCAGTCGACCAGGGCGACCGGGGTGATCTCCCGGTACAGATGGCGCAGTTGCTTGAGCACGGCCGTCTTGCCCATGCCGCGCCCGCCGGTCAGCACGGCGACCGGCGGATCGTCACGGTGCTCGTAGGCGACCCGGGCGGAGCCGTACGGAGTGAGACCGGTCAGGCGCGCCGCAAGTCCGTCGTTGCCGAAGATCGCCTCGCGCCCGTACAGCTCTCTCTCCACAGCACCCCCCGCGCCGATGCCCAATCCGACCTGTCACACCGTCAACAGCAGGATATCGGCAGGGTGTTGGGCAAAGGTCAAGGTTTTCGAACGATCGGGGACGCAGGGCGGTGAATCAGTCGGCGCCGATGCCCTCGTTCATGCGCGGGCCGACCGGCAGGGGCCGGCCGACAGGGGCCGGCCGGCCCTTCACGGTTACGACGCGGGCGGCGCCGACTCCTCCGGGCCCGCCCCGCTCTCCCGGCGCTTGAGCTCCTCCTCGCGGCGGCGCAGATCCGCCTCCCAGTCCTTGAGGAGCGACTCGTCCTTCTTGTTCTCTTCCTGCAGCGCCTTCAGGAACTCCGGATTGTCGTCCGGCGCCACCCACTGCGAGCGGTGATTGCGGTGCCATTCCGACGGTGTACGGCCTCCGGCGGGCACAGTGCGCATCTTGCCCGCGGCAAGCCAGACGATCGGGCCCACGATCCAGAACAGCAAAATGATGAAGACCCAGGCGATCTTCGGCAGGTGCTTGGCCTCGTCCTCGGGAGTGTTCAGGCAGTCGATGAACGCGTAGATCGTCAGTGCCAGAGGCAGGAGATAGAACAGGGCCCGGAACATGTTGGAAAGGTCCCCCTGCGGAGAGTTGGCGGGGCTTGTCCCGCCCCGGTGACGGGCTCAGAGTAGCCGGTGCCAATTACGTCCCACGGCGAGCAGGTGGGAACTGGCGGCGAGCAGGTGGGAGGTCGAACTTGTACCCACCGAGGGCAAACGACTGGTCCATGGCCTGTGCGAAAGGATTGACGGTCTGCCCGGATGGATCGACGGTTCACTCGACAACGCCGAGGGCCCGGCGCGTCAGTGCTCCGTGAGGGTTGCTGAGGTGGCCCACCCCCGGTGATCGCCAACGGTGATGACAAACTGGACGGCATGGCTTACGACGATCTTCGTTCCCTTCTCCGGGCTCTGGAGCGCGAGGGCGAACTCAAGCGCATCAAGGCCGAGGTCGACCCGTATCTGGAGGTCGGCGAGATCGTCGACCGGGTGAACAAGGCGGGCGGGCCCGCGTTGCTCTTCGAGAACGTCAAGGGGTCGTCGATGCCCCTGGCCATGAATGTCTTCGGGACCGACAAGCGGCTGCTCAAGGCGCTCGGGCTGAAGTCGTACGCCGATATCGGCGACAAGATCGGCGGGCTGCTCAAGCCGGAGCTGCCGCACGGCTTCGTCGGGGTGCGGGAGGCATTCGGGAAGCTCGGCTCGATGGTGCATGTGCCGCCGAAGAAGGTGAAGTCCGAGAGCGCGCCCGTGCAGGAGGTCGTGCTCACCGGCGACGACGTGGATCTGGACCGGCTGCCCGCGCTCTTCACCTGGCCCGAGGACGGCGGCTCCTTCTTCAACCTGGGGCTCACCCACACCAAGCACCCGGAGACGGGCGTACGGAATCTGGGGCTGTACCGGCTCCAGCGTCACGACCGGCGCACCATCGGGATGCACTGGCAGATCCACAAGGACAGCCGCAACCACTACCAGGTCGCCGCCAAGCGCGGCGAGCGGCTGCCGGTCGCCATCGCGTTCGGGGCGCCGCCCGCGGTGACGTACGCCTCCACCGCGCCGCTGCCCGGGGACATCGACGAGTACCTCTTCGCCGGGTTCATCCAGGGCAAGCGGATCGAGATGGTCGACTGCAAGACCGTGCCGTTGCAGGTCCCGGCGCACGCCGAGGTCGTCATCGAGGGGTGGCTGGAGCCCGGGAAGATGCTTCCCGAGGGGCCGTTCGGCGACCACACCGGCTTCTACACGCCGCAGGAACCGTTTCCCGCGCTGACCATCGACTGTGTGACCATGCGGAAGCGTCCGCTGCTCCAGTCGATCGTGGTGGGCCGGCCGCCGACCGAGGACGGGCCGCTGGGGCGGGCCACCGAGCGGTTCTTCCTGCCGCTCCTCAAGATCATCGTGCCGGACATCGTGGACTACCACCTGCCGGAGGCGGGCGGCTTCCACAACTGCGCGATCGTCTCGATCGACAAGAAGTACCCGAAGCATGCCCAGAAGGTGATGAGCGCCATCTGGGGTGCGCACATGATGTCGTTGACCAAGCTGATCGTCGTCGTGGACTCCGACTGTGATGTCCACGATCTGCACGAGGTGGCGTGGCGGGCGCTCGGCAATACGGACTACGCGCGCGATCTCACCGTCACCGAGGGGCCCGTCGACCATCTCGACCACGCCTCCTACCAGCAGTTCTGGGGCGGCAAGGCGGGCATCGACGCGACGAAGAAGTGGCCCGAGGAGGGCTACACGCGGGACGGGGGCTGGCCGGACATGGTCGAGTCCGACCCGGAGACGGCGGCGAAGGTCGACCGCCGGTGGAAGGAATACGGACTGTGAGCGCCGCCGAAGCAGCACTGGGCTCGGGGCCCGTACAACCGAACAGCAGGGTCAAGGCGTTCCTGCGGCTCGTGATGATCGAGCACTCGGTCTTCGCGCTGCCCTTCGCGTACATCGCCGCGCTGACCGCGATGTTCCAGGCGGACAAGTCCATCCACTGGGGCACGTTGCTGCTCGTCACCATCGCGATGGTGGGGCTGCGGACGTTCGCGATGGCCTGCAATCGGATCATCGACCGGGAGATCGACGCCCGTAACCCGCGCACCGCGAGCCGGGAGCTGGTCACGGGTGCGGTCTCCGTGAAGTCGGCGTGGACCGGGGCGCTCGTCGCCGTGGTGGCCTTTCTCGGGGCGGCCGCCCTGCTGAACCCGCTCTGTCTGGCGCTCGCGCCGGTCGCCGTCGTGCCGATGGTGGTCTATCCGTACGGGAAGCGGTTCACCCACTACCCGCACGCCATCCTCGGTATCGCGCAGGCCATAGGGCCGATCGGTGCCTGGTTGGCGGTGACCGGGAGCTGGTCGTGGGACGCGGTGATCCTCGGTCTCGCGGTCGGGATCTGGATCGGTGGCTTCGACCTGATCTTCGGCTGCCAGGACGTCCAGGCGGACCGGGCGCACGGGGTGCTCTCGGTGCCGGCGCGATTCGGGATTCCGGCAGCGTTGTGGGGGGCGCGGGTCTGTCACGTGGTGACGACCGGGCTGCTGGTCTGGTTCGGGCTGGCCACGGAGGCGGGCCTGTTCTACTGGATCGGCTTGGTGATCGTCGCCGTCGCGTTCGTGTACGAGCACCGCGTCGTGCGGCCGCACGATCTGTCCCGGCTGAACCGGGCGTTCTTCTCGGTCAACGGGTTCATCGGGATAGCGCTGTTCTCGTGCGCGCTGCTGGACCTGCTGGTGCGAGGTCTGACGGTCTGAGCCGGGCCTACGGCATCAGTGGGGCAGGTTTCGCCGTCCTGCCGTCCGCTGTCGTCCCTGTTCCCACCCCTGAAAACGCCTGAGGCACCTTACTCGGTTCCGGTTCCGTGCAGCCGGATAGGCTCAGGTGTGTGGATTCCGGGACTTCAGTGAGTCAGCACCAGCGGCAGCCTTGGATTGTCGGGGTTTCCGGCGCTTCGGGCACGCCATTCGCGGCCGCCGTGCTGCGCGGTCTGCTGGCCGCGGGGGAGAGCGTCGATCTGGTGGTGAGCCGGGCCTCGCGGCTGACGCTGCTGGACGAGACCGGGATCGCGTACCGCGACGCGCACTGGCGGGAGGACCTGCGCAGCTGGCTGGCGCGCGGGGCGGACGGGAAGCCGCACACCTTCGATGTGGACGTCGGGGGCGTACGGCACTGGGCGGCCGGTGATCTCGGAGCGGGGCCGTCCTCGGGGTCGTACCCGGCGAAGGGGATGCTGATCGTCCCGGCTTCGACGGCGTGTGTGGCCGGGGTGGCGCTCGGGCTCTCGAAGGATCTGCTCCAGCGGGCCGCGAGCGTGACGCTCAAGGAGCGGCGAAAACTGGTCGTCGCGGTGCGGGAGACCCCGTTGAACGGACAGACACTGAAGCACCTGGTGAGCCTGGACGAGGCGGGCGCTGTCGTGCTGCCCGCCTCTCCGGCGTTCTACGCGGGGGCGACGCACATCCAGGATCTGGTGGACTTCGTCGCGGGGCGGGTACTGGACGCGGCGGGAGTGCCGCACGACCTGTACCGCCGTTGGGAGGGAGAGCTGGGTGGCGGCTCTCGCGGCCGAGGTGGGCCTCAGGTGGACTGAGCCGGTGGTCAGCGCTTCTTCGTGGCGCGCGGGGTGCGGGTCTTGTCGACCCGGTGCGCGGCGGCGGGCTGGTGGGCACGCGAGCGGTTGGCCATGTCCTGCAGCTCGCGCATCCGGGCGTAGGCCATCTCGATCGTGTACACGGTGTTCTCACTCCTGAAGATTCGAAAGCATTTTTTGGATGTCTGGAAAGATTTGCAGGCGCTGAAGCCTGCATGCCTTAGATTCTACACGCAAGCTCGCGATAATGCTGAACAATGGAAGGTTTCAGTCACATGGACGCGGTGGACAGACAGCTCATCCAGGCCCTCAGGGAGAACGGCAGGGCCTCGTATGCCGAGCTGGGGCGGCTCGTCGGACTCTCCGGGCCCAGCGTCACCGACCGCATCAACCGGCTGGAAACCGCCGGTGTCATCACCGGCTACCGCGCCACCGTCGACGCCGCTTCCCTGGGGCTCGGGGTCACGGCCCTGGTCGGTATCTCGCTCTCGGACGCGGCCGATCACGAGGACGTGGCACGCCGGCTGAAGGACCTCGCGGAGATCGAGGACGCCTGGTTCATCGCGGGTGAGGACTCGTACATGCTCAAGGTGCGGGTCGCTGACGTGGACGGTCTGGAGAAGACCATTCGCCGGCTCAGCGGTACGAGGGGCGTCTCGCGCACGCGTACCACCATCGTGCTCTCCACCAAGTGGGAGAACCGGGTCGGGGAACTTCCCGAGGAGGCTTAGGCGTAACGTGGTGGGGCCCCCGGGGGACCGGGGGTTTCGCCCGGTATCACCGGGAAAGACACAGCGCGTCGACAACTGGGAGGCAGCCGCATGGACGTTGGGCTCAAGCGCGAGCTGGAGGAGAAGGTCCGCGCAGGGGAGCGGCTGACCCGTGAGGACGGCATCGCCCTGTATGAGTCGGACGACCTGGCCTGGCTCGGCGGCCTCGCCCATGAGGTGCGGACGCGGAAGAACGGCGACGTCGTGCACTTCAACGTCAACCGGCACCTCAACATGACCAATGTGTGCACCGCGTCGTGCGCGTACTGCTCGTTCCAGCGCAAGCCGGGCGAGAAGGACGCGTACACCATGCGCATCGAGGAGGCCGTCCGTCTCGCGAAGGCGATGGAGGGCGAGAACCTCACCGAGCTGCACATCGTCAACGGGCTGCACCCCACCCTGCCGTGGCGTTACTACCCGCGCTCGCTCAGCGCGCTGAAGGAAGCGCTGCCGCAGGTCTCCCTCAAGGCGTTCACCGCCACCGAGATCCACCACTTCGAGACCATCTCCGGGCTCTCGGCCTCCGAGATCCTCGACGAGCTGATCGAGGCCGGCCTGGAGTCGCTGACCGGTGGCGGCGCGGAGATCTTCGACTGGGAGGTCCGTCAGCACATCGTGGACCACGACACCCACTGGGAGGACTGGTCGCGCATCCACCGCCTGGCGCACGAGAAGGGGCTCAAGACCCCGGCGACGATGCTGTACGGGCACATCGAGGAGCCCCGGCACCGCGTCGACCACGTGCTGCGGCTGCGTGAGCTGCAGGACGAGACCGGCGGCTTCCAGGTCTTCATCCCGCTGCGCTACCAGCACGACTTCGTGGACATGAAGGACGGCAAGGTCCGCAACAAGCTCCAGGCACGGACGACGATGGCGACCGGCGCCGAGGCGCTGAAGACCTTCGCGGTCTCGCGGCTCCTCTTCGACAACGTCCCGCACGTCAAGGTCTTCTGGGTGATGCACGGGGTGCAGACCGCCCAGCTCGCGCTGCAGCACGGCGCGGACGACATGGACGGCTCGGTCGTCGAGTACAAGATCACGCACGACGCGGACAACTACGGCACGCCGAACAAGCTCGGCCGCGAGGATCTGCTGGACCTGATCCGTGACGCGGGCTTCCGGCCCGTCGAGCGCAACACCCGGTACGAGATCATCCGCGAGTACCCGGGCCCGGACGCCGAGCGGCGCGAGTCGCCGCAGCCGATGCGCGTCTGACGCCGTTTCGCGTCGCCGGCAGTCCCCGTACGAGAGCCCCGGCCGCGGCCGGGGCTCAGAGCCTGTCGGGTGGCCGACGGGGACGACCGCGACGACAGCATCATGCTGCTGCCGCTCGGCTGAGGGCCCTCGGCGGCCCTGTCGGACCCCCTTTGGTACAGCCCTCCGAAGTGATCGATTTCGGGGCATGCTTCACTGGTCGGGCAGGACCGCAGGACTGTCGTACGTAGAAAGAGGGGCCAACTGTGTCCGCTGTCAGGCCGAGCGCGACGATTCGGTACACCGCGATGCGCCTCGGCATCTTCGTCGGCTGCTTCGCCGTCGCGGCCGTGGCCGTCCACTTCGGTCTGCTGCCCTCCGGGGTGGGTGACTCCAATGTCATCTGGGTGATCCTGCTCGGGCTGGTCCTGTCCGCGCCGCTCAGCTTTGTGCTGCTGCGCAAGCAGCGCGACGAGATGTCCGCGCAGATCGTGTCCAAGGTCGACCGCACCAAGGCGCGGCTCGAAGCGAACCGGACCCGCGAGGACAACGTCGCCCAGTGACGACCGGGTGAGGATGGCTGACGCAAGAGCTGCGTAAGGTTCCTCACACCCACACAGTTTTGCTACGAAGCCCCAGTACCGGAGCGGCCGCTCCCGTACTGGGGTTTTGCCGTTCCCGCATGCGGGCCGGGGGCTCCGGTGCGTGCGCCGGCACCCAAAGAAGAGCTTTGAGGTTCTCAAAGTTCAAGTGTTAACGTGTTCGGCATGAAGACAGCAGTGCGCCATCGATTTGCCGCGAGCATCCCGCTCGTGGCGCGCCTGCATGTCGATCTCTGCCGCTGTATGTCCGCGGTCTGTTGCCGCAACGTCTGAACCGGCACCATGCAGCGGCGCCGCCCCTGACGCGGGCGCCGCACCCCTGTCCCCCGCACAACGCCCCCGTGCGCCCCGATGCGTCACATCTGGAGTGTGTCCGTGTCCGCGAATCCCGCGTCCGCCGCCGCGACCGACAGCCCGTCCGGCTCCGGCTCCGGTTTCCGTATACCCAAGGTCCCGTTCTGGGCCCAGATAGTCGCCGGTCTCGTCCTCGGAGTCGTCCTCGGGTGGCTCGCCCGTGCGTACGACATCAACTGGCTGTACACGGCGCTCGACGAGGTCGGTCACATCTTCGTCCAGCTGCTGAAGCTGGCCGTCGGACCACTCGTCTTCTTCGCGATCCTGGTGTCGATCACCAACCTGCGCAAGGTCAACAACGCCGCCCGGCTGGCCACCCGCACCCTGCTCTGGTTCATGATCACCTCGCTGATCGCGGTCTCCATCGGCCTCGCGATCGGCCTGATCACCAACCCGGGCTCCGGAACCAGCCTCACGCCGAAGGACGGCAAGCTGCCGGAGGACACGGGCTCCTGGCTCGACTTCCTCACGGGCATCGTCCCGGACGACGTGATCACCCCGTTCATCGAGCTGAACGTGCTCCAGATCGTCTTCATGGCCGCCGTCGCCGGTATCGCCGCGCTCCAGCTCGGTGAGAAGGCCCAGCCGATTCTCGCCCTCAGCGAGTCGGTCCTGGAGCTTCTCCAGAAGGCTCTGTGGTGGGTCATCCGCCTCGCCCCCATCGGCACCATCGGCCTTATCGGCTACGCGATCGCCGACTACGGCTGGGACCTGATCGGCCAGTACGCGACGTTCGTAGCCGATGTCTACATCGGCTGCGCCCTGGTGATGTTCGGTGTGTACCCGCTGCTGCTCGCCACCGTCGCCAAGCTCAGCCCGCTCCAGTTCTTCAAGGGTGCCTGGCCGGCGATCCAGCTGGCCTTCGTCTCCCGATCCTCGGTCGGCACGATGCCGGTCACCCAGAAGGTCACCGAGCGCCTCGGCGTCCCGAAGGAGTACGCCTCCTTCTCGGTCCCGTTCGGCGCGACCACCAAGATGGACGGCTGCGCCGCGATCTACCCGGCGCTGGCGGCGATCTTCATCGCGCAGATCTTCGACGTGCAGCTGACTGTCAGTGACTACATCCTGATCGCGTTCGTCTCGGTGATCGGTTCCGCGGCCACCGCCGGTCTCACCGGTGCGACGGTCATGCTGACCCTCACGCTGTCGACGCTGGGCCTCCCGCTGGAGGGCGTCGGCCTACTCCTGGCCATCGACCCGATCCTGGACATGATCCGTACGGCCACCAATGTGGCGGGTCAGGCGCTGGTCCCGGTGATCGTCGCGGCCCGCGAGAAGATCCTCGACCACGACGCGTACAACTCGGCCTCGTCCTCCCCGGTCGACGGCGAGGTGAGTGACGCCGAGCCGCAGCGCGTGCCGGTCGCTGTGTAGCCGGGAACAGCCGGTACGTCGGGACGGGGCAGCTGCCGCAGCTGCCCCGTCCCGACTCATGATGTGGGCCTCCGTGGGCCTCTCCTTCGGCTCTGGCCACAGACCCGCACGATCTGGCCGTTGACGGCCGTCGACGCGGGCCGGCGAACCAGGCGGTCGTCTCGGCGACGTCGACCGGGAGCCGACAAGTTCGGCTGCCGCGGTCGCGGCATGGTGGGCCGTCCGGGTGTGTGCCGGGCGGTGTGCCGGTTCACTCCGCCCCCTTGTTTGATGCAGCGTCAGGTAAGACGATGGCCCCCGCGCCCGTCATGTGACGATGCGTCAGATTCCTTCGGGAAGGAGGCCGTTCGGTGCCGATACTGCCTGCCGGGCCGCTGTCGTACGGGATGCAGCTCCCGATCCAGTCGCAGAGCACCATCTACGCGGAGGGGTGGGAGTCCGCGGCCACCCCCGCCGACCTCGCCGAGATCGCCCGCACCGCCGACCGTACCGGCTTCGCCTACCTGGCGAGCTGCGACCATGTCGCGATCCCGCGGCGGCTCGCCGGGGTCATGGGCACCGTCTGGTACGACCCGGTGGCCACCCTCGCCTTTCTCGCCGGGATCACTGAGCGGGTCCTGCTGATGAGCCATGTCGCCGTCGTCGGCCTGCGGCACCCGCTGGCCACCGCCAAGCAGTACGCCACCCTCGACCACCTCTGTGGCGGCCGGCTGATCCTCGGGGTCGGGGCCGGGCACGTACCGGAGGAGTTCCGGGCGCTCGGGGCGGACTTCGACGGGCGGGGTGGGGTCCTCGACGAGACCATCGACGCGCTGAAGGCGGCGCTCGGTCCTGAGGAGTACCCCGAGTTCGCGGGGGAGCGGTACTCCTTCGCCGGGCTCGGGCAACTGCCGCGCCCGGCCCAGGAAAGGGTGCCGGTCTGGGTGGGCGGCTCCTCGCCCGCCGCCGTGCGCCGGGCCGCGGTGCGGGGGGACGGCTGGCTGCCGCAGGGTGATCCGCGGGGGAAGCTGCCCGCGCAGATCGCCCGGCTGAAGGAGCTGCGCGAAGCGGCGGGCGTCGAGCAGCCGATCGTCATCGGTGCGATCACCGAGCCCCTGTACGTCGGTGAGCCGGAGTGGTCCGTCGGGCGGCGCACCCTCACCGGAAAGCCGGAGGCCCTCGCCGAGTCGCTGCGCGTGTACGGGGCCATGGGCGTCCACCAGATCCAGGTGCGGTTCCGCAGCCGGAGCCGTAGCGAACTGACCGACCAGATGGCGGCGTTCGCCGCCGAGGTCGCACCTCATCTCGACAGGTAGGAGTCAGGCCATGGGCAAGCTGGACGGGCGGGTCGTACTGATCAGCGGTGCGGCGCGCGGGCAGGGCGAGCAGGAGGCGCGGCTCTTCGCCGCGGAGGGTGCGCGGGTGGTGATCGCCGATGTACTCGACGAGCAGGGCGAGGCGCTGGCCAAGGAACTGGTGGAGGAGCTGGGGGAGGACGTCGCCCGGTTCGTCCATCTGGACGTGAGCCGCGAGGAGGAGTGGCAGGCCGCCGTCGCCGCCGCGAAGGACGCCTTCGGGAGGATCGACGGGCTGGTCAACAATGCGGGGATTCTCCGGTTCAACGAGCTGGTGACCACGCCGCTGGAGGAGTTCCAGCAGGTGGTGCAGGTCAACCAGGTGGGCGCGTTCCTCGGCATCAAGAATGTCGCGCCCGAGATCGAGGCCGCAGGGGGCGGGACCATCGTCAACACCGCCTCGTACACGGGGCTCACGGGCATGGCGTTCGTGGGCGCGTACGCAGCCACCAAGCATGCGGTGCTCGGGCTGACCAAGGTGGCGGCGGTGGAGCTGGCCGCGAAGGGGATACGGGTCAACGCCGTCTGCCCCGGGGCCGTGGACACCGCGATGACCAATCCGGCGGCGCTGGACCCGGCCGCGGACCCGGAGGAGTCCAAGGCGGCGGTGGCCGAGCTGTACCGCAAGCTCGTACCGCTGGGGCGGATCGGGCAGCCGGAGGAGGTGGCGGCGCTGGCGCTCTTCCTGACCTCCAACGACTCCTCGTACATCACCGGGCAGCCGTTCGTCATCGACGGGGGATGGCTGGCGGGCGTCAGCCTGTTCTGAGTTGACCTGACGATGCGTCAGGTATTGACGGGTTCGGGCGCCGGTGGAACAGTCGGACACATCGCAATCTGACGGTGTGTCAGAAACGAATGAGGACGGTGAACCCCCTTGGAATTCGGGCTCTTTGTACAGGGGTACGTGCCCGCCGCACGGGCCAGGACCGACCCCGGGGCAGAGCACAAGGCGCTGATCGAGGAGACCGAGTACGTCATCCAGGCGGACAAGTCCGGCTTCAAGTACGCCTGGGCCTCCGAGCACCACTTCCTGGAGGAGTACTCGCATCTGTCGGCCAACGATGTGTACCTGGGCTACCTCGCGCACGCCACGGACCGCATCCACCTCGGATCCGGCATCTTCAACCCGCTCGCCCCCGTCAATCACCCGGTGAAGGTGGCCGAGAAGGTCGCCATGCTCGACCACCTCTCCGAGGGCCGCTTCGAATTCGGCTCCGGGCGCGGCGCCGGCAGCCACGAGATCCTGGGCTTCATGCCGGGCATCACCGACATGAACCACACGAAGGAACTCTGGGAAGAGACCATCGCCGAGTTTCCCAAGATGTGGCTCCAGGACGAGTACGCCGGCTTCCAGGGCAAGCACTGGTCGCTGCCGCCGCGCAAGATCCTGCCCAAGCCGTACGGGAAGTCGCACCCGGCGATGTGGTACGCGGCCGGGTCGCCGTCCTCGTACGCGATGGCGGGCAGGAAGGGGCTCGGCGTGCTGGGCTTCAGCGTGCAGAAGGTCTCCGACATGGAGTGGGTCGTCGAGTCCTACAAGACGGCTGTCAAGGAGGCCGAACCCGTCGGGGACTTCGTCAACGACAACGTCATGGTCACCTCCACGGCCATCTGCGCCGAGACGCACGCCAAGGCCGTCGAGATCGCGGTGGGCGGGGGCCTGAACTATCTGCAGTCGCTGCTGTTCCGCTACCACGACACGTTCCCCCGGCCGGAGGGGATACCCGAGTGGCCGGAGCTGCTGCCGGAGTATTCGGAGGAGATCATCGAGCTTTTGATCGCCGAGGAGCTGATGATCTGCGGAGATCCGGACGAGGTGCTGCGGCAGTGCAAGCGGTGGGAGCAGGCGGGGGCGGATCAGCTGAGCTTCGGGCTGCCGATCGGGATGAGCCGTGAGGACACGCTGAACTCGATCAAGCTGATCGGTGAGCACGTGATCCCGAAGATCGACACGGACCCGGTGCACCGGACCTCACGGTTCCGGGGGGCGGCGGGCGCGTAGGGGGTGGGGCGGGGCCAAGTGGGGCAGGGCGGGGTGCGGGTTCGATACGCCTGCGGCGGGCGTTGTCCTACCCGCCCCTACCCGCCCTTTCCCGAACCGGGGCTCCGCCCCGGCCCCTGCGCCCGAAGCGCCGGCGGGGCTGGATTTCGTTCCGCCCCGGCCCCCGCGCCCGAAGCGCCGGCGGGGCTGGATGTCGCTCCGCCCCGGCCCCCGCGCCTGAAGCGCCGGCGGGGCTGGATGTCGCTCCGCCCCGGCCCCCACGCCCGAACCCCGACGTGGACGAGAACAGCGGCGTCTTCCCGGACCGCCGCTCCGTGGAGCCGGGGTGCGTACCGCGCGGCCGTGCGCACCCCGGCTGCACACCCACGATCCCGCGGCGGGAAACACAGAAGGGAACCCCTTGGCATGCTCGACCACCTCATACGCGGAGCGACCGTCGTGGACGGTACCGGCGGACCCTCCTACCCCGCCGACATCGGTATCCGCGACGGCCGTATCGCCGTCATCGCCGAGCCGGGCGCGCTCACCGAGGAAGCCGTCACCTCCGAGGACGCCACCGGCCTCGTCCTCGCCCCCGGCTTCGTCGACCCCCACACCCACTACGACGCCCAGCTCTTCTGGGACCCGTACGCCACACCGTCCATGAACCACGGCGTCACCACCGTCGCCGGGGGCAACTGCGGATTCACTCTCGCCCCGCTCCACCCCGAACGTCCCGAGGACGCCGACTACACCCGCCGCATGATGTCGCGGGTGGAGGGCATGGCCCTCAAGGCACTGGAGGAGGGCGTCGACTGGACCTGGTCCAGCTTCCGCGAATACCTCGACGCCCTCGAAGGGCGGATCGCCGTCAACGCCGGGTTCATGGTCGGCCACTGCGCCCTGCGCAGACACGTCATGGGCGCCGACGCGATCGGCGGACAGCCCACGCCCGAACAACTCGACGCCATGCTCGCTCTCTTCCACGACGCGATGGACGCCGGAGCCTGGGGACTGTCCACCACCCAGTCCGCCACCCACTCCGACGGCGACGGGCAGCCGGTCGCCTCCCGGCACGCGCTCCCCGAGGAGCTCCTCGCCCTGTCCCGCGCCGTCGGTGAACACGAAGGCACCCAGCTCGAAGCGATCGTCGCGGGCTGCCTCGACCAGTTCTCCGACGAAGAGATCGAGCTCCTAGTCGACATGACCGCCACCGCGGGACGACCGCTGAACTGGAACGTCCTCACCATCGACGCCGCCGTCCCCGAACGCGTACCCCGCCAGCTCGTCCCCAGCGAACGGGCCCGCCGGGCCGGCGGCCGGATCGTCGCACTCACCATGCCGATCCTCACCCCCATGAACATGTCGCTCGGCACCTTCTGCGCCCTCAACCTCATCCCCGGCTGGGGCGACATCCTCGCCCTCCCCGTCCCCGAACGCATCGAACGGCTCCGCGACGCCGGCACCCGCGCCGAAATGCTCCGCCGCGCCGAGAGCAAGGAGGCCGGGGTCTTCCGCCGCCTCGCCGACTTCGGCCGGTACGTCATCGGGGACACCTACAGCGCGGCCAACGAAGGGCTGAGCGGCCGCGTCGTGGGCGACATCGCCGCCGAACGGGGCCAGGACCCCTTCCACTGTCTCGTCGAGATATGCGCCGCCGACACACTGCGTACGGTGCTGTGGCCCATGCCCACCGACAACGACCCCGAGTCCTGGGCGCTGCGACGGCAGACCTGGGAACACGAGGACGTCATGCTCGGCGGCTCCGACGCGGGCGCGCACCTGGACCGGATGTGCGGCGCCCCGTACACCACCCGTTTCCTCGGCGACTGCCTGCGCCGACGTAGACTCCTCCCCCTCGAACAGGCCGTCAAGATGCTCACCGACGACCCCGCCCGGCTCTTCGGGCTCCGCGACCGCGGCCGCATCGAGGAGGGCTTCCACGCCGACCTCGTCCTGTTCGATCCCGAGCGCATCGACGCCGGGCCCGCCACCCTCGTCCACGATCTGCCCGGCGACAGCCCCCGCCTCGACTCCAAGGCCATCGGCATCGTGTCGGTCCGCGTCAACGGGGTGGAGACCCTGCGCGACGACAAGGTGACCGGCGCGGTCCCCGGTACGGTGCTCCGCTCCGGCCGCGACACCCGGACGGTGAGCACCGTATGAGCGACACGAACAGGCGCCTCTTCATCGGCGGCGAGTGGACCGAACCCGACCACGGCCACTACGAGGTGATCAACCCGGCCACCGAGGAGACCGTCGGCCTCGCCCCCGAGGCGAGCCGCGAGCAGGTGTACGCGGCAGCGGCCGCGGCCCGTGAGGCCTTTCCCGCCTGGTCCCGCACCCGCCCCGAGGAGCGGGCCGCGATCCTCGACCGCGCCGCCGATCTGATGCAGCGAGACTTCACCGGCAACGCCGCACTCGCCCAGGCGGAGAGCGGCGCCACCACGGCAACGGCCAGGGGCATGCAGGTCGCCGTCGGCGCGGCCCGCTTCCGCCGGTACGCCAGGGGCGCCCTGGAACCGGCCGAGGAGGCGATCGCACCGCAGATCAACGAGGCCGGACCGATGGGGCGGGCCGGTGTCTTCGGGGCGCTCGCCGTACGCCAGCCGGTCGGCGTCGTCACCTGCATCACCTCGTACAACAACCCCTGGGCCAACCCGGCCGGCAAGGTCGCCCCCGCGCTCGCCATGGGCAACACCGTCGTCGTGAAACCCGCACCGCAGGACCCGCTCTCCGTCTACCGGATGGCCGAGGCGCTCGAAGAGGCGGGCGTTCCGGACGGCGTCGTCAATGTCGTCACCGGATCGGGCCCCGAGGCGGGCGAGGCGGCAGTCGACTCCCCGGACGTCGACATGGTCAGTTTCACCGGCTCCACGGCCGTCGGGCAGCGCATCGCCGAGGTGTGCGGGCGCGGCATGAAGCGGCAACTGATGGAGCTGGGCGGGAAGGGGGCCGCCGTCGTGCTCGACGACGCCGACCTCGATTCCGCGGTGGCGGGCATCGGCACGACGTTCTCCTTCTACAGCGGTCAGATCTGTACGGCTCCGACCCGCGTCCTCGTCCAGCGCGCAGCCCACGACGCCCTGATCGAGAAACTCGCCGCGTACGCGGGCTTTCTGAAGGTGGGCGACCCGAGAGCCGGGGGCACGGTCGTCGGCCCGGTCATCTCCGCCGCCCACCGCGACCGCATCGAGTCGTACATCGAACTCGGCCGGAAGGAGGGGGCAAGGACCGTCACGGGCGGCGGACGCCCGGCCGGACTCGACCGGGGCTTCTACGTCGCCCCCACCCTCCTCGCCGACTGCACCAACGACATGCGTGTCGTCCGCGAGGAGATCTTCGGCCCGGTCGTCGTGGTCGTCCCCTTCGACGACGAGGAGGAGGGCATCGCGCTCGCCAACGACAGCGACTACGGACTGATCGACTACGTCTGGTCCTCGGACGTGGCACGCGCCTTCCGGGTGGCCCGGCAACTGCGCGCCGGAGGGGTCGGCGTGAACACCATCGGGCGGAACATGGAGGCCCCGTTCGGCGGGTTCAAGAAGAGCGGTGTCGGGCGCGATGTCGGCTCGTACGCCCTGCACGCGTACAGCGAACTCCAGGCGATCGTCTGGCCGGGCTGAACCGGCAGGCCCCGTGGGTGTCCGTTGAGCGGACACCCACGGGAAATTTTTGAATCCCCACAAAACGGACAGTGCTGCGATTCCCGTACGCTGCTGTAATCGAGCGTTAACCTCTCATTAGTAGGTTGGGTTCGCTCATTACCTTCAATTTACTTATGCGTGCCCGTCCTGTCTCCAGGAATTCAAGGGTGAGACGCCGGAGTCTCAGCCTCCGAATATGGATATCGCATCGCCTAACGTCCTCTTCATGACACAGCTGGACGCGCGGCCGCAGGCCGGAGAAACGGCCGGGGGCAGCGCTCCGGCCGACGGCGGTGTACGCGGCAAGGGCCTCGGCGGGAACTCCGTCGGCCTGATGGGCAGTGCCGTCATCGGCATCTCCACCGTCGCCCCCGTCTATTGCCTCACCTCCACCCTCGGCTCCACCGCGGGCGAGGTCGGCGTGCAGATGCCCGCCATCTTCCTGGCCGGCTTCCTGCCGATGCTGCTCGTCGCATTCGCGTACCGCGAACTCAACAAGGCCATGCCGGACTGCGGCACCTCCTTCACCTGGACGGTGAAGGCATTCGGCCCGCGCCTCGGCTGGATGTGCGGCTGGGGCCTGGTCATCGCGACGATCATCGTCCTGTCGAACCTCGCGGGCGTCGCCACGTCGTACTTCTGGCTCCTCGCGGGCGAGATCACGGGCAGTGATTCGATCGCCGCCCTGGACGACAACAAGGCCGTCCACATCCTCACCTGTCTGACCCTGATCGCGCTCGCCACGGCGGTCAGCTACCGGGGGATGACGGCAACCAAGGGCGTCCAGTACACCTTGGTGGGCCTTCAACTCGTCGTCCTCGCAATGTTCGTGGCGATGGCCGTGCAGAAGGCCAACAGCGGGGAGTTCGCCACGTCGCTGGAATTCTCCTGGTCCTGGCTGAACCCGTTCGCGGTGGATTCGTTCGCGACGTTCACGGCGGGTCTGTCGCTGTCGATCTTCATGTTCTGGGGATGGGATGCCTGTCTGACCACCAACGAGGAGACCGTCGGCAGCGAGAAGACCCCCGGGCGCGCCTCCCTCATCGCGATGGTCGTGCTCGTCGGCTCCTACCTGGCGACCGGTGTCGCCGCCCAGATGGCGGTCGGCTCCGGCAGCTCGGGCCTCGGCCTCGCCAACCCGGACACCTCCGACAATGTCTTCGCCGCGCTCGCCGGCCCGGTCATGGGCCCCGGCCTCGGTGTCCTGCTCTTCATCGCCGTCCTGGCCTCCGCCGCCGCGAGCCTGCAGACCACCTTCATCCCGGTGGCCCGCACGGTCCTGGCGATGTCCACGTACGAGGCCCTGCCCGCCTCGTACGCCCGCGTCCACCCACGCTTCAAAACCCCGGGGAAGGCCACGGTCATGGCGGGCGTGGCAACCGGCGTCTTCTACACGGTGATGACCCTGGTCAGCGAGCACGTCCTGGTCGACACCATCTACGCACTCGGCCTGATGATCTGCTTCTACTACGCGCTGACGGCCTTCGCCTGCGCCTGGTACTTCCGCGCAGACCTGACCCGCTCCGTCCGCGACCTGGTCTTCAAGGGCCTCTTCCCGGTCCTCGGCGGGCTTCTGCTCGCCTCGGTCTTCGGCAAGACCCTCTACGACATGTGGGATCCGGCGTACGGCTCCGGCTCGTCCGTCCTCGGGGTCGGCTCGGTGTTCGTGATCGGTGTCGGGCTGCTGCTGCTCGGTGTCGTGCTGATGCTGGTGATGCAGCGTCGCAGCCCGGCGTTCTTCCGCGGCGAGGTGCTGACGAAGGAGACCCCGGCGCTGGTCGTGGAGGACTGAGGGCCGGGGCTTCCGGCCCTCAGGCTCTGGGCTTCGGGCCGGAGGCCGGTACCCCCGGGAGCCGGGGTCCGCTCAGCCGGCGCGCCAGTAACCCGGCGCGTTCACTCGCTCCTCGGCGATGGCCAAGTCCAAGGCGCCGCCGGCCGGGCCTAGGGCGAGGCTCACCCTGATCCGCTCCTGCCGGCCGCTCCCTCAGGCCCCCGCTCCGACGACGTCGTCCACGATGTGCTGGTCCAGTGCGGCGCGCACCAGGGCCGCCGCGAGCACGGCGGGCCCGCGGTCGTCGGCCGGCTCGGCCTGCTCCGCCAGCCGGACGAGCTTGGCCGGCGAGGCGGGCAGCCCCAGCTTCTCGGCGCCCTGAAGCGCCTTCCCGTCCAGGAACGGTGCCGCCTCCGGCCACACGGCCTGCACCTCGCGCACGAAGATGTCCGCCCCGGCCGGCCCCATGCCCGGGGTCCTGCGCAGCCCGGACCGCAGGATGTCCAGGTCGCCGTCGGCCTCCTTGCGCAGCCGCCGCAGATCGCCCCCGTACTCGACCAGCAGGAGCTCCGCCCCGTCGCCGAGCTGGGTGGCGGTCCGCTCGTCGTAGCGCCGGTAGCCGCCCTCGCCCAGCGCGTCGACACGCTGCTGCCATGTCGACCCGATCATCCGGTCCGGGGACCGCATGCCGTGGGCGAACAGCGCGCGTGCCGCCGCCACCGCCACGGACGCCCGGATGCGGGCGCTCAACAGATCGCTGAGCACGAGCAGTTGGTACAGCGGCTGCGGTGTGTTCCGCAGCCGGATGCCCGCCTCGGCGGCATAGGTGGTGCCGTAACGGCTGAGAAGGACTTCCACGGTCCTGCGGGCAGTCACGAGGCCCCGCCCCCTTCCTCGGCGGCGACCTGCTGCAGGGTTCGCCCCGTACGGGCCGAACGTGCCCGGTACGGGTCGGGTGTGCCCGGCCCGTCATGGGTGGCGCGCCCGTCCTTGGCCTTGATCAGCAGCCATATCTCCCCGCCCGGGACATCGCTCTCGCCGCCTCCCTTGAAGCGGGTGAGGGCGAACTCGCCGTGCAGCTTGGTCCCGTCGAGCCAGAAGGTCGCGTGCCCGTCCTCCAGGGCCTGCTCGAACGGCACCGGTGCGCCCCACCGGTCGTGGCTGAGCGGCCGGTAGGTGCCCTGATCCCAGACGATCACTGTTCCGCCGCCGTGCTCGCCCTTCGCGATGACTCCCTCGAACGTGCGGTACTCCAGCGGGTGGTCCTCCGTGGGGACGGCCAGCCGCCTCTCGCGCGGGTCCTCCGAAGGTCCGCGAGGCACCGCCCATGACTTCAGCACGCCGCCGACCTCCAGCCGGAAGTCGAAGTGCATGCGCCGCGCCTGGTGGATCTGAACGACGAAGCAGGGCGCCGCGCCCGTCCGCCCGCCGTCGCCGTGCGGCTCCGAATCCGCGTCGAAATGCCGTTTGCCGCGATAGTCCCGGAGCCGGTCGTCGTTTTCGCCGGTCATATCCATCCGGACACCTCCTCCGGCAGGCCCGCCCGGTGTCCCCCTTCCACTGTGACGCCCCCGGCGGCGAAGCGCACAGGGGCGGGACGCCGGGGCGGACCGAAGGTATCTCGATATCAAATATCTTGACGCCGAGACGTTCATTCCCCGCGCCGGCGCCCTAACCCTCCAGGAACACCGGATTGGTGAGCGCCGCCAGTGCCCCCGGCAGCCCCGGCACCGTCGCCGGATGCCGGACCTCGGCCCGTACATAGGCGGCGTACACGGGCGTCGTGCGCCACTGAACCGTCCCCGTCCCCGACTCCGGCAGCGTGGCCGTGAACAGCGTGCCCTGGTCGGTGACGAAGTGCGCGGTGCAGCCGGGTGCCCCGGTCACCTCCAGCCGTACGGTGACCGGGGTGTCGTCGCCGTCCACCCGCAGCCGCTCACCGATCCCCGCATGCAGGCCGCGCCCGCCCGAGGCGCCGAAGGACAGGGTGACGGCGGACGATTCGGCGATGTAGGAGCGCCCGGCCCGGTCCCGGCCACGATCGCCTCGCGCGACAGCTCGTCAGCGAGGACGACGGTCTGCGGCAGCCCCACCTTGTCCGGCTCCCGGTGCGCGTCGCTGTTGCCCATCGCCGGAACCCACGGCTTCGACGTACGGACCGCCGCCACAAGGGAGTTGTCCCACTCGGCGAGGGCGATCTCGTCCTCCGGGGTGTACGCCCCGTTCCACACCTCCACCGCGTCCGCCTCGCCGAAGCCGAACTTCCAGTGACAGCCGATGCAGGTGGCGTGCGGATGAGCGGGCACGACCAGACCACCGGCCCGGCGCACAGCCTTCGCGTAGTGCCCGAACCGGTTGTCGCGGGCCCGGTAGCGCCAGTCGACGAACGTTCCCGGGTCGGTGGCGAGCGCGATCACATGCCCGTTGCGGGTGGTGACCTCCGCGCCCGTGAGGATGAGCAGATCGTCACCCCACAGCCCGTCCCACGCGCTGTGCGCGGAGTACGTGTTGTGCTCGCTGCTGTTGATGAAGTCGAGCCCGGTCGCGCGTGCGGCGGCGGCGATCTCCGCCGGGGTGCGCTTGCCGTCCGAGTGGACGGAGTGGAGGTGACAGTCCCCGCGGTACCAGTCGCGCCCGCGCCCCTTCGCCCGCTCCGGCGGATACACCGGCTTCGGCGTGGACCCGGTGGGCCCGAAGCGCAGGGTGGTTGTCACCTCGTACGGGAGCCCTTCCGGGGCGACGGTGTACGGCCCGAGGGCGATGTTCCAGGTCCCGGCCCGTACCGGACCCGCGATGTAGCCGGGCGTCGCCTCGTCCGCCCGGATGAAGAAGCTGCTGCGCGCCCCGCCGGACCACCCCCGGAACCCGCGCCCGCCCAGCTCCGTGCCGCGCTCGTCGAAGATGCCGATGTCGAGGGCGTTGCCCTGGGTCCCGGCCGGGACGGGCGTCTTCTCGTACGTGTACGAGACGGCTATCTCCCGCACTCCGCGCGGTACTTCGACCGGTAGATAGACGAAGTCGGGCGACCCGGTCGGCAGAGTGCCGCGCACGGTCCTGGTCCGGTCCGGGGCGTCGTCCCCGGTCGCGGCGTCGGCGAAGCTCACCGGGTACCTCCGAGGATGCCCCGGCCTTCGGCCCGGGGAGGAATCGGCCCCTTGCGGAGCAGGGAAGACAAAGAGTAATCGCCGTCAGGGTGATTGGTCGTCTGCCGAGACGTCGCCGCGCCCGACCTCGAGCCGGTGCAGGATCTCGGAGTTGAGGGACCTGCGGGCCGACTTGGCCTGAGCGACAAGCCACTCGTGCAGGTCGACGGGCAGGCGGAGTGTGATGCGCACTTCGTGATCCATGACCGAAACTTTAGTGGCAGAATGGTGGCATGGCGACACCGCAGTTATGGGAGAGGGCGCCAGGCACGCCCGGTACACCTACCGGCTTCGCGTGTCGTCGACCGCCCGCGCCGCCCTGCTCGCCGAGTGAGACCGCTGTCGCTGGGTGTGGAACGAATGCGTCGCCAAGTCCCGTACCGTGCACGCCCACAACCGCAAGCACCCCGCCGGCAGGCTGACGTGCGGCCCGGCCCAGCTCGACAAGATGCTGACCGACACCCGTGCCCGCACGCCGTGGCTGGCTGAGGGCGCCTCGGTGCCGCAGCAGCAGATCATCCGGGACTTCGCCAAGTCCCGCTCCAAGGCACTGAAGGACATCGACAAACGCCTGCCCATGCGGCAGCGCGCCGGGATGCCTCGGCCGAAGAAGAAGCGCGAGGCGCTGCCCACGCTGAACTACACGCAGCGCGGGTTCCGGCTGAAGGACGGCCGCCTCCGCCTCGCGGGCGGCATCAGCCTGACAGTGGTGGGGTCCCGCGAACTGCCTGCCGCCCCCTCCTCGGTGCGCGTATACCAGGACGCCGTGGGCCACTGGTACTGCTCGTTCGTCGTCGCCACCGAAGTCCAGCCCCTTCCAAAGACGGGCGCCGTCCTCGGCGTGGACTGGGGCGTGAAGGAGAAGGCCACCACCACATCCGACGCCCACGACCTGCCCCACCCGCAGCACGGGCGCAAGGCTCAGGCAAAGCTGACCCGGTACGACAAGATGGTGGCGCGCCGCAAGCCGAAGAAAGGCCAGGCTTCCTCGAAAGGCCACCGTGAGGCGAAGAAGTCGCGCGCCAAGGTCTACGCGAAGATCGCCCGGCAGCGGCAGGACACGGCCCGCAAGTGGGCCAAGCGCGTCGTGCGCGACCACGACGCCATCGCCGTCGAAGACTTCCGACCGAAGTTCCTCGCCAAGACCACCATGGCCCGCAAAGCCGCCGATGCGGCGATCGGCGCCACCAAGACGGCCCTGATCGAGATGGGCCGCAAGCACGGGCGCGATGTGCGCCTCATGCACCCCGCGCACACCACCATGGACTGCGCGACGTGCGGAGCGAGAACGGCCTTGGTACTGGTGGGCTCTCGTATTAAACCGTCGCCAGTTCTCCGAGGAGTCCGACCGACTGGTTACCTTGTGTGATCGCCAGCGGCGTACGGCTCCGCGTCCCGCCGCTCTCCTTGAGGAGGTGGCCGGTGTGCGCGACCAGTGCCAGCCTCATCGTCTGCGGTGGGCGTGCGCGCCGGCCTGCCCAGCCGGACCGGATGTGGTCGGTCAGCGTCTGACGATCCGGTCGAGGACGGTGGCGATGGCGGACTTGAACGCGTCGCGGTGGTAGAGGGGCTGTGCGGGCAGTTCGCTGGTGGGGCGCACGCCCCGGTCGGCGAGGATGTAGAGCAGGCGCAGGGTGCGCAGGCAGTTGCTGATGTGGGCGGGCACCGGGAGGCTGATGCGGCCGGCCCCGAAGCGGTCGGCGATCGGGTCCAGCCAGCCGACGGTGTCGCGTTCGCTCAGGTCGGTGCGGGTGAGGACCCGGGCGATCGCCCGGGCCAGGCGGTCGTCCTCCAGCTGGTCGTAGACGTGGTCGGTGGGCGCCGTCAGCCGCGCGGCGGCGAGGTCCAGCATCCGCACCGGCGCCACCTCGGGGTGGCAGCCGAAGCCGGCGAGCAGGTCCGCACCGTGGGCCACCGCGTGCAGCCAGCCGAGCGTCTCGTCGTGCCCGCGTAGATCCCGCTCGGCCGGGTACCAGCGCTCGAACGCGTCCACCCAGCTGGCCTTGAAGTCCCCCGCGGTCACCAGCATGTCGAGCACGAGTGGGGCGAAGGTGCGGGCCTCGACCCGTGGGTCGGTGAACCGGTCGGCCATCTCGTCGCCCAGCTCCAGCCGCCGGGACCTCCCGATCACGCCTCGGGCGATCCAGGTCGCGAGGACGGTGTGGGGCGCGCCGTCCCGGACCAGTGGATCGGGATCCGCCAGCGCGCGGGACAGCTTGCGGACGAGGTCGTCCATGGGCCGGTCGGCGGGCACGGCACAGTCGGCGGCCTCTACGCTCTTCCAGTCGATCATGACGGGCAGAATAGGTCCTTACCATTGCCGCACACCTGCGAATTATGTCCAGGCACCCACCTCAATCCGTCAACTCCCCGACCGGAAACGAAAGTTCTGGCGTCGGTATCACGCTGCCCGCCGAAGCCGGACAGCGTGACGCGCAGCGGCTCGGTCCAGCGCACCATCGCCGCTGGTCCGTGATCAGCCGAAGCCAGACCGCTGGTCACGCGGCGGTTGGAACATCGGTACAGCGGTTGGCGCTGAGAACGATCATGGTCAGCCTGTGAATGCGCTGACCCGGTTCTCGTACTCACGGCGGGCCTTGCGCTGTGCCGGGACCGCAGGGACGCCCTGGGCGCCGTCGAGCGGCTGGCAGCGGGCGAGGAGCTGGTGGTGCACCGCGAGGACGGCGGTCACGCGCAGGGTGTAGCCCTGGCCGCGCCGTACGGTCGCCCCCTGGTCGAGCGCGGCCTGCTGGGCGGGCTCCAACTCGGTGGTGCGGAGGAAGTCGGCGACCTTGCCCGGCATGTCGAGGGTGACCGGCAACTCCGGGGCCGGGACGGGTTCGGCGGCGGCGACGTGCTCGGGCAGGAGGTCGGCGACGGCGGTACGGATGGCGCCGCGACTGACGCTGTACTCGCGGCCCAGCGCGGCGATGGACTGGCCCTCCAGGTAGGCGGCCCGTACGTCGGTGACCGTGTCGCCCGCGAGGACGGGGCGGCGTCCGCCCTTGTTGCCCTTGGCTTCGGCGGCCCGCAGCCCGTCGTACGTCAGCTCGCGTTGGAGACCGCGCTGGAGTTCGCCGGCGGCGGCGAGGGTCTGCACCATGAACTTCACGGTGGACAGCAGCTCGCCGGTGCGCGGGTGGCGGGCGGTGAGGTCCATGCCGGAGAACGCGCCGTCGTGGATGCGCAGCGCGAGCCGGTCGCGGTGCAGGACGTCGAGCACGTCAAGGATGTGCCGGGTGCCGCGCACCAGGCGGAACATTTCGGAGGTGTGCACGGTGTCACCCGGCCGTGCATAGGTGAGCAGGTCGCCGAACTTCGGACGCTCAAGCGGGTGTAGGCGGCTGGAAGTGCCAGACTCCTCCTCGAAGACGACCGGGTCCTCGATCCCGGCCTCGTCCGGTAGGTGTCGTCGACCGGGTCGACCACGTGCAGCAGATGTTCGATCTTGGCGATCCGCCCGTACTCCGCGAACGCGGCGCCCAGCGGGGTCGGGCGGCCGTCGCGTCCGAACATGCGCAGCAGGTCGTAGGCGCGGACCTGGTTGGTGACCAGGGAACCGGCGACCTTCAGCATGTCCGGCCAGTGCGTGATCACCTTGTTCAGGTTCACCCGGTTGCGGGCCAGGTCCTCCACCGCGCCGTAGCTGCCCGTTTCGACGCCGGGCATCGTGGCCCGCCAGAACCGCTGGTCGTCCAAGTCGCGGAACCTGGGGCTGAAGTTGTAGCCGAGGATCTTGAACAGGCCGAACACCATGTCGGAGTACGAGGCGTTGTCGGTGGCCACCATCTCCGGCTTCACGCCGCGGTCCAGGTTCAGCAGCGCGTCCAGGATGTGCAGGGAGTCGCGCGGAGTGCCGGGCACGACCATCTGCCCGATGCCCGCGACCTGGTCGTTGACGGCGTTGAGCCAGGTGATGCCGCGCTTGAACCCGAAGTACTTCGGCGACGGCGCCGCGCTGACGGTGCGGACGGGGACGACGAAGCGCAGCCCGTCCACCGAGGCGAGCAGCCCATTCCGCACCGCACGGCATGCGACGGCATACGTTGGGGCGCATACCGGATCACGACGGAGGTGTCCTCTATGCGGATCGCCACAACGATCTTCCTTACCGATGAGACCATCACGCCGCTGCGGCTCGCCCGCGAGCTCGAACAACGCGGGTTCGCCGGGCTCTACCTGCCCGAGCACACCCACATTCCGGTGAGCAGGGACACCCCCTACCCGGCGGGCGGCGAACTCCCGCCCGAGTACGGCCGCACCCTCGACCCCTTCGTTGCCCTCGCCCAGGCCGCCGCCGTCACCGAACGCCTCGCCCTCGGCACCGGCATCACGCTCGTCGCCCAGCACGACCCGATCGACCTGGCGAAGCGGATCGCCACCCTCGACCATCTCTCCGGCGGCCGGTTCACGCTGGGCCTCGGCTACGGCTGGAATGTCGAGGAAGCCGCGGACCACGGGGTGAACTGGTCGACGCGCCGGGAACTCGTCCGCGACAGAATGGCCCTGATGCGTGCCCTGTGGTCGGACGAACCGACGGCGTACGAAGGCGAGTTCGGCTCGGTACGGGCCAGCAACGCGTACCCGAAGCCGGTCCAGGCGCCCCGTGGCCCGGTGAACGGCCCCCGCACCCTGATCGGCGGCGCGGCAGGCCCGAAGCTGTTCGCGCACATCGCGCAGTACGCCGACGGCTGGCTCCCGATCGGCGGCCGAGGCCTGACGGAGTCCGTACCGAAGCTGCGCGAGGCCTGGGAGTCGGCCGGCCGCGACCCGAAGCAGCTCCAGGTGGTCCCCTACGCGGTACTCCCGAGCCCGGGAAAGCTGGCGCACTACGCGGACCTGGGCATCGAGGAGGTCGTCCTCCAACTGCCCCCGGCGGGAGAGATGGAGGTACTGCGGGCGCTGGACGCGTACGCCGAGTATCTGTGACCGTGTCCGGGGTGGCGCGGCAAACCGGGGGATTCCTCGGACGGCAGCGGCCGGTGCACGAGGAACGGTGACCCGTCGGCGGGCCGTTCTCCGGCCCGCCGCGAGGTCACTTCACCGTGACGGCGTCGCCGGTGGAGACGACCTTCATGGTCGTGGTCGTACCGAGGAACGCCCAGCGCCAGCTGCCCGACGCGGTGGCCTTCACCGTCGCGCGGAGATGCCCCTTGCTGTCCGTGGTCGCCGTCTTCACGGTGCTGTACGAGCCGCCGGGCTTCTTGTACTGCAGCTTCACCACCTGCTTGGTGAACGCGTGGTACTTGAGGTCCGTCCAGTTGGCCCGCGACAGCTTTCCGGTGACGGTCAGCGTGCCCCCCTTCCTGACCGGCTCGGGCGCGGCGTCCGTGGTCAGGGTCGCGGCGCGCTTCACCTTGAACAGCGCGATGCGGTCGGAGATCCAGTAGTCGCGGTCATTGGCCCGGACCGTGGCGTTGACCTGCCAGTTCCCCGCGACCGCGTTGGCGTCCCAGCCCTCGTTGCCGCTTCCGTACGAGTCGATCCAGGTTGGGTCGATCTCCATCGTCGCGGTGCACACGGACGTCGTCGTGCTGACCTTCTTGCACGTCGTGCCGAGGTGATCGACCGGCCCATAACCATTGGTCGTGTTGTACGCGGACACATCGGCGACCCCCTTCACCCCCGAGTTGTCCTTGATCGTCATGGTGATCGGGAACCGCTTGACGTTCTTGACCCCGACGATCACATTGCCGCCACCGTTCACGACGGTCTTGGTGACCCGGATGTCACCCCGCCCCTCCGCGTGAGCGGCCGGCGCCACCGCGACCCCAGCGGCCACTGCCGCGACCACGGAGGCCACAATGATTTTTCTTCGCATGTCCCACCCCTGTTCTCCCCGCCTCGCGGCAGGGGAAGGAAAGAGTAGCGGTCACCCTGACGTGCCTCACGTGCGAGGAACCGAGTTGATCGGGAGTCAGATTCCCACCAAGAGTGTCGGCAGCTTGCGCATGTCGTCGAAGACCACGGTGTCCGGACCTTCCAGCCGGTGCGCCGGAGTCAGCCCGCCCGCGTGGCCGAGCGACCGCATGCGGGACGAACGGGCCGCCTCCGGCTGCCCCTCCAAGGGGCGCGGGTGCCACCGGGGCATCCCATCGCCGCGTTCCAGGGCGTGGTCGTTCTCGCAGGTCAAACCCCGTATCGGCGTCCCGGCGTCCCGGATGCCCCGCTCCCGCTTGTCCTCGCGTTCCTGGAACGGATTGTCTGTTGCCGAGCCGGACGGAGTACGCCGAACCGGCCCCGAATCGCCACCACGCACACCACGGGGGAACCCATGAAGCTCACTCACACCAGCGCGACCTTCCTCGCCGGCCTCACGCTGGTCAGCGCCCTCGCTCTGACCGCCTGCAACGGCGGCGACGGCAGCACGGACGCGGCGCCCGCCGGCTCCTCTTCCAGCGCCTCGACGGGAGGGAACGCCGGCACCGGCAGCGGCGACTCGGACCAGAGCTCCAGCGGCAGCAAGGGAAACGGCAGCGACGGCAACAGCGGCAACGGGGGCGGCGAAGGCACCCTCGCCGGCACCGGCTCCAACGAGCAGTCGGTCGGCATCTGCCGCAGCGACGAGCTGGAGGTCAGCGCTACCGACAACACGACCGACAAGGAGGAGGGCGTCGTCACCGTCCAGTTCAAGAACGGCGGCGGCCGCGACTGCACCATCAGCGGCTTCGCCGGCGTCGACCTGAAGATGGCATCGGGCGACACCATGTCCGTGGAACGCAACGACGACAAGCCCCGGTCCGACGTCCTCAAGGACGGCGAGTCCGCCGCGTTCAACATCACGTTCCCGGTCAACAACACCGGCGGCTCCGGCGTGCGCGTGTCCAAGATCCTGGTGACTCCGCCGAACGAGACGAAGACCGTCACCATCGCCTGGCCCGCAGGCTCCCTCCCGGTCGAGAACCCGGACTCCCAGAGCACCAACCGGCCGATCCGGATCAGCCCGCTCGGCAAGGTCAGCGACTCCCCCGCGGGCTGACACACGCGAGTGCCCTCCCGGCCAGGGAAACGCCCTGGCCGGGAGGCGCCGGGAGCTCACTGCGCCGCGCAGAGTGCTGGACTGCCCTGCCACGGCAATCCAGTTGGGAGGTGGGGCCGGCGGTCATGCGATGGGGAGGTGCCGCGGTCCTCGGCTGCGGTCGGGCATGCGCGGATGCGGCCGCCGGGAAGGGCTTCGTCGGGGGCCGCCGCGACGCGGTCGACCGGGTCGCGGCGCACCGGGTCGCGGCGCACCGGGTCGCGGCTGTCGCGATCCGGTGCGGGACCAGGTGTGCCAGGCGGATCGGGCCGCGCTCAGCCCTGACGCGCGTACGAGACGAAGGCGGACCAGGTGGCGGGGGCGACGTCGAGGTGGGGACCCTGGATGTCCTTGGAGTCGCGGATGTGGATCGTGGTGGGGCAGATTGCGACTTCGACGCAGGTTCCACCTTCGCCGCCGCTGTGGCTGCTCTTGTGCCAGTCGTAGGCGACCTCGATGCAGTTGCCGCCTTCGCCGTCGCTGTAGCTGCTCTTGAACCAGTGCAGTTGCTCGGTGTTCATCGCTCTCCCAGCATCTTCTCGATCAGCGTCAAGGACTCCCTGGGGCTGAGAGCCTGCGCCCGCGTGATTCCATAGCGCTCGTTGAACAAGCGGACCTCGTCTGGATCGGTGATGAGGCGGGCATGCCCCTGGATCTCCGTGTACGCCGCCTCGCTACGGCCCTTGGGGGTGAGGAGGGTGAATGGGCCATCCATCGAGGGATGTTCGTCTCGATCGATTGGCATCACCTGAAGTTCTACCGTTCGCATTCGGCCGATCTGGCTCAGCCTACGCAGTTGGCCGATGTGGACGGTACGTCCGCCGAGTGGGCGTTGAAGAACCGCCTCCTCCACCACGAAACTGAATGTCGGTGCGGGCCAGCGTTCGAAGATCTGCTGGCGGGCGAGTCGATCCGCGACCCGTTTCTCCACCATCTGCTCGTCCAGCAAGGGGCGGCGCTTCGTGAACACCGCTCGCGCGTACTCCTCTGTCTGGAGCAACCGGGAATTGCCTGGTTGCTGTACTCGTGGAGCGCCACGGAATCGGCTTCCACCCGGCGAAATCCCGGAACCAGTCCGGGTGCCGCGTCCGTGACCGTGACAGTGCCTCTCGTACCTCATCGACCGCTGCTCGCAGCACCCCGCCCGCGTCCAGCACCTGGTCCGCGCGGCCCAGGAAGTCCGGCTGAGGTGTCCGTACACCCCGTTCCATCGCTGAGATCAGGTCCTCGCCGCAGTGCGCCGCCAGGCCCAGATCCCTCTGGCTCAGGCCCGCGCGTTCGCGCAGCACCTTGATCTGCTTGCCCAGCGCCCTGAACAGGTGCGCCGTCCCGTCCGACTCGGCCGGTCGCTCCGGTCGTTCCTCACGTTCCGCGTTCGCCATCTACCCCGCACCGCTCTCTGTCCGCCACGGCCGACGCCCCGTACAGCCGACCGGGCGTGCCCGTACAGCTACTCGGCGTCGTGGTGTCACTCCTGGTCAGCGTACGAGGGACCGGACACGCTGAGTCACATGAACGCCGAAATCACCCATGTGAGCGCCGAGTTCGTCCAACGGTTCAGCGCCACCCGCCGCGGGGCACGGCTTGCCCGCCGGCTCGCTGTCCATCAACTCGACGAGTGGGGCCTGCCGTACGGGAGCGAGCTCTCCGACAATGCCGCCCTGGTCGTCGCTGAACTGGCGGCTAACGCGGTGCTGCACGGGCACGTGAGAGGGCGGGACTTCGAACTCAGGCTTCTCAGCCTTGCGGGCACGCTCCGTATCGAGGTGTCGGACGCACTGGGTGAGCGGGGGCCGCAGCGGTGTGTGTTGACGAGTGGCGCGGAGTCCGGGTACGGCCTGAACCTGATCGAGGCGCTGGCCACGTCCTGGGGAGTCACCGACCGACTCGTAGGCAAAACGGTCTGGGTCGAGTTGCTTGCCAGTCATCATTGAGACGGATACGCGGCAGCGTCGACGCCCGCCGCCCGGGCCCCTTCCGGTGGCAGGTCCGGCCGCCGCTGGTCAGCATGGACCCGTATCCGTCGACCAGGGAGACCTCATGTCCATCGTGGTACTCGGAGCGACCGGTGGCCAGGGCGGCGCGGTGGCTGCCGCCCTGCTGGAGGCGGGGCGTGCCGTGCGCGCCGTGGTGCGTGATCCCGGCAGCGGGCGGGCCAGGGCGCTGGCGGCGGCCGGAGCGGAGGTCGTCCCCGGGAACCTGTTCGACGCGGGCTCGCTCGCCGAGGCGTTCCTGGGCGCGACGGCCGCGTTCGCCGTGACCACGCCGTTCCAGGACGGTCTGGACGCGGAGGTGGCCCAGGGTGCGGCGATCGTACGGGCCGCCGAGGGCGTCGCACTGCCGCATCTGGTGCTGGCCTCCGTCGCCAGTGCGGACCGTGGCACCGGCATCCCGCACTTCGAGACCAAGGCCAGGATCGAGGAACTGCTCGCCGGCTCCGGACTTCCGGCGACGGTGGTGGCACCGACCTACTTCTACGACAACGCGCTGGGCGCGCTGGACGAGGTTGCCGCCGGCCTCCTCACCATGCCGCTTCCCGGCGACACGCCCCTTCAGCAGGTGGCACGGCAGGACCTTGGCCGGGTCGTGGCCGAGGTCGTGGCCGATCCGGACCGCTGGATCGGGCAACGGATCGAGGTGGCGGGCGACGATCCCACGCCGGTCCGGATGGCCGAGGAGATCGGACGGGCCGCGGGCGGTGCGGTCGCGTTCCGGCAGACGCCGCTGGCGGACCTGCGCACCACCAACCCCGACATGTTCGCCATGTACGGCTACCTGGCGGACACCGGCTACCAGGTGGACCTGGAGGCGCTGCGTACGCAGTTCCCCACCGTCCCCTGGACCCCGTACAGCGCATGGGTGGACGCCCAGAAGTGGCCGACGCCCCGCGTCAGGGCAACGTGACACATGGGCTGTGATGCCGGCCGGTGGCCACGTCACGGGTATCCGGTCACCTGCGCAACGGCGGTCCGACATCTCTGGTGGTCGGCTGGGTGCACCGATCGCGAAGAGCGTGATGAAGGCGGTGCCGGGCAAGTGGCGCCCTGGGACACGTGTGCGGAGTTCCCGGCCTGTTGCCGAACGTCAGCGGGGCGTCAGCGGAGCATCAGCGGGCTTGGTCATCATGGGGCCGCTGCGATCGTCGGCCCATACGGGCGAGCGTCGCGGTGGCGTGGTTGCGAGGAAACTTCGTGGCACCCCCCCGCCACGAATGCCTTGAACACGCGCCGTCCCGAATGTGACATTCAGAGAAGGAACGTTGAGAGCAAAGATCGCCAAAATCGCGGCGGCCACACTGCTGGCCGTCGGCTCCGCTGCCGTGATCACCGTCGCCACCGCCTCCGCCTCGGAGGACACCGGCACCCCCATCCCGGCATCGAGCGCTTCAGGGCAGCCGGACCCCGCACCCACCCTGACCGAGTCACTCCGTTCCACTCTCGCCCCGGAACCGGGCAGCACAACGGCACCACCTTCGGGGCCGGGCAGTACAACGACGCCGTCCCCGGAGCAGAGCAGGACAACGGCACCGCCCCCGGAGCAGGGCGAGTCACCGGAACAGCCGTCGCAGGGCTACAGCGGAGCAGCGAGTTTCTTCAGCTCCAACGGGGTGCCGGGGGCGTGCGGCCAAGCCATCAGGGACAGCGATTTCGTTGTTGCGCTCGACCACCGCATGTTCGAATCCGGCGAGTCCCCGTCTCCTCAGTGCGGAAGGAAGGTCGTAGTCACGCACAACGGAAAGTCCATAACCGCGACGGTCCTTGACGCAAGCCCGACTACGGAAATGTATGGCCTCGATCTGACGCGCGCCGCATACCAGGCGCTCGCCTCCCTCGACCAGGGGATGATCGACGTCACTTGGCGTTTCGTGGAGTAGTCGGCTCGCCCGCCATGTTCCTTGCAGGTTTTCGGTAGGTCTCACGCGGCGGGACCCGGCCGACCGGGTTCCGCCGCGCGACATCCGCACAGGCGCGAGCTTCAGCTCGCGCCAGGCCCAACATCTGAATTCGCCAACAGCGTGAGTGTCTGCCGGGGCGGCTCGGAGAGTGGAAGGTGTGTTGTCCGGGGCGGTTTGCCGCGGTCAGGGGGCCAGGCGGTAGGCGTGCAGGATGGTTTGTTCCACGGTGCCGCCGTCGGTGGTGCGTGCCGTGGCCTTCAGGGAGACGAAGGAGCCGGACCCTGCGGGCGGGGTGATGGTGACGCGGTGGCTCGCGGCGCCGTCCGGGGTGACCGGGGCGTCCTGCCATGTCGCGCCGTCGTCGAAGGAGACCTGCACGGTGAGGTTTTTCGTCCGGGATACCGCGGCGCCGGCCTGCCGTTCCACCCGTGCGGTCAGTGTGTGCTTGGTCCGGGCGGTCTGGTTGGTGGTGTCTACGGGGGCGATGAAACGTACGACATCAAGTGGCAACGCATCGGTGCGCACCGCGCCGTCGGGGCCGGGTGCGACCGCCGCGGAGCGGAAGGTCCATGCCGTCTCCACTGTCGTCGACAGCGACGTCCACGGCTCCTCGCGGGTGGCCCGGGTGGTCAGCCGGTAGGTGGCCGCGTCCTCGGGGACGGCGAAGGTGGCCTTGGGGGAGTCGCTGGAGCCGAGCTGCTGCCCGTTCTTCGCCAGGGTGATGTGCACGGTGTCCTGCAGCCACTCGGGCATCGGGCCGCCGTAGTGCCTGGGGGCCGCGTCGCTGAACAGCTGCGGTTCCGCGCTGATGGTGCCGTCACTGGTGCGGCGAAACGACGGCGCGTCGTTCCTGACGGGCGCCAGGCCCGGGCCGATGACGGCGGCGTTCCATCGGTCGGCGCAGGTGCTGCCGGCCGTGCACGAGACGATGCCGATCTGGGTTACGGGCAGCGGTGCGTACTCGCCACCCTCGCCGACCTGCTGACTGAAGTACGTCTCGCGCTGCTGGCCGCGTACGGTCATGTACTCGGTGCGTGCTGCGGGCAGCGCGAAGTCCGGTTCGACGATGCTCATCCCGCCCAGACCGGACTCGGTGGGCCAGCTGGACGTGCTGCCGGCGGTACCGGGCCCCTGCGCGTAGTAGTCGTTCTTGACGGCGGCCAGGTCCTCGCGGGCCAGGCGGAAGGCCGGGTCGGGGAAGGAGCCGGTGGTGAGCAGCAGCAGGTCGTAGCGGTCGGGCAGGCGTCCCTTCGGTGCCTGCGCGCCGTTCTGGATGCTGCGGACGTAGAAGTCGAGCGTGCCGTCGGACACCTGCTTGCCGGGTACGACGTAGAGCCGTCCGGGCCTGCCGAGCAGGGCGCCCTGGTCCGTGCACGTCTTGTCCTCGGCCGGGCGGTAGCAGTAGCCGGCCGACAGTGAGTAGGGCTGTGCCTTGGGGTCCGGGACGGCGACGGTGATCGGCTTGCCCTGCCGGGCGTCCACCGTGCGCTTGCTGTCCTGGCGGATGTCCAGCTCGGGCTGGAGGAACATGGTCGACGTCGGTGGGGCGTCGTCGGTCCCGGGAGTGACCAGGGTGCCGCCGAGGTTGTAACGGCCCTCCGGCACGCGTGCGGTGGCCGTGCCATCGTCGAAGATGAGGTCGAACGTCCGTCCGTCGGCGGGGTTCGTCAACTGTACGGAGGAGAAGCCCTGTTCGCGTGAGCCCGGGCCGAGGGGTGCACCGTTGCGGTCGACGGCCTCGACCGTGACCTGGTGGTGTACGGCCTCCTTGGTGACCGCGAAGGCCGGGCCGGCCACAACGGTGCCATCCTCGGCGGTCGAGGTCAGACGTCCGCTGAAGGAGGTGCCGGCCGCCGCGGCGCCCGGGTCGATGGTGACCGTGGCCTGGGCCGTGCCCCCGGCGGGGACGGTCAGACCGGTCGGCGACACGGTGAGCAGACCCTTCGGTCCCGGCTCGCCGGCCCGGTCGGTGGTGGTGGCGGTCACGGTGAGGGAGACCTTCGCCGTGCCGGTGTTGTGGTACGTGAGGGTGCGGGTGACCGGCTCGGTGGCCTTCGGGTCGGTGAAGTACACGCCGGTGTCCTCGGCGGTGGCGAACACGCTCTGGGCGGTGGCCCGCGCCGTGTCCAGGCGTCCGGCGCCCTGCTCGTACGCCCCCTGCCCGGCGATCGGCTTTGCCGAGGAGGTCAGTGCGGCCTTGAGCTGCGGCCCCTTCCAGTCCGGGTGGGCCTGGGCGAGCAGCGCGGCGGCGCCGGCGACGTGCGGCGTGGCCATCGAGGTGCCCGACAGGGCGGTGTAGCGGTCGTTGACTGTGTTGTTGCCGTCGGTGCCGGCTGCGCGGGCCGCGACGATGCCGATGCCCGGCGCAGTCAGGTCGGGCTTGACCGCGTGGTCGCCCAGGCGCGGCCCCTGGCTCGACAGGCCGGCGAGCGCGTCGTTGCGTTCGACGGCGCCCACGGTCAGTGCGGCATCGGCCGCACCGGGCGTGCTGACCGTACCGGGGCGTCCGCGGTTGCCGGCCGCCGCGACGAACAGCGTGCCGTGGCTCGCGGAGAGGTTGTCGACGGCCTGCGAGAGAGGGTCGGTTCCGTCGGTGACGGCGCCGGACAGGCTGATGTTGACGATGGGCGCCCGCGCCGCGGCCCACTCCATGCCCTGGAGGACCCACGACTCCTGCCCGCCGCCGTTGTCGTCCAGCACCTTGCCGACCAGCAGTTCGGCGTCGGGGGCCATGCCCCGGTAGCGGCCGTCGGACGCGGTGCCGTCACCGGCGACGGTGGAGGCCACGTGCGTGCCGTGACCGTCGCCGTCGGAGACGGCGCCGCCGATGGCACCGTTGCCCTGCGTGAAGTCCGCCGACTCGCCGATCGAGCCGGAGAAGTCGGGGTGCGTGGAGTCGATGCCGGTGTCCAGCACCGCGACCTTCACACCCTTCCCGGTCCAGCCGGACTTCCATGCCTGCGGCGCACCGACCTGGGCAGTGCTGCGGTCCAGGCTGGCGCCGACCTTGCCGTCGAGCCACAGCTTGGCCACGCCCGGGGCCAGAGCGGCCGCCGACTTCCGCTTCGACGCGGCGGGGCCCCACTCCTTCCAGACCTGGGACACCCGCTTCTTGTCGGCCCGCAGCGCGGCGCCGTGCACGCTCGCCAGGGCGCGCACGGACGGTGCCCCGGCCGGCGGCTGCGGAGCGGCTCTCCCGTCGGCTTCCTTGTCGTAGGTGACGATCAGCGGCAATTGCGAACTGTGGGCGTCGTCGTATCCCTGGGCCACGAGCCCCGTGATGTCGAACAGTCGCGGGTCCAAGTGTCCGGCGCGCAGCGGCGCCACCGCGTCCTGCGGCACCAGCGACACCGAACCGCCGGAGCCCTGCTGGGTGAACGCGATGTCCTCGCGCCCGGGGCCGGGTCGTACCGTGACCACGGACACCGTGCCGTCGGTGCCAACCCGGGCGGTGACCTTGTCGCCCGTGATGAGCGTCATCTGCACCACTGACCCCGCCCCGGCCGCCGTGGCCGCGCGGGACGGGGCCGCCCCGGCGGGTGGTGCGGCCGCCGTACCGATCAGCAGTGCGCCCAGCACGACGGCGGTCGGTGGGCCTGCCGTACGTATGCCTCGCATACGTGTCCTCTCAATCGCGCGGCCCCGCGGGAGCGTCCGCCCGTATCGCAGGGGCCAAGGCTCCGGACGCGGGCGCCGGTCATCTCCATGTCTCGACAGGAACGACGGAGCGGGCCGGGCGCGGGGAGGTCACGGGGCGTCAGAAAAATATTCGGAGAGATCTGACAGCTCGTGACATCCCCGCACCCGGCCCGCTCCGTCGAAGGGGGCAGAGACGAACGGAGGCACGCATTGCGTACCGGTGACCTGGAGGAATTCCGCGGCTTCGCCCAGGAGCGGCTGGTGCACCTGCGCCGCGCCGCCTACCTGATGTGCGGTGACTGGCACCACGCCGAGGACATCACGCAGACGGCACTGGCGAAGCTGTACTCCGTGTGGGGGCGGCGGCGCCAGATACGGAACATGGAGGCGTACGCCCACCGCGTACTGACCCGGGCCTGCGTCGACCACATGCGGCGGCGCTGGCGTCGCGAACAGCCCTCCTGCGTACTGCCCGACCGCGCCGAGCCCTGTGCGGACCCGGCACTGGGGCTCCAGGTACGCGCGGCGCTGGCTGTCCTGCCGCCGCGGCAGCGGGCGGTGGTGGTGCTGCGCTACTGGGCCGACCTGGACATTGCCGCGACCGCCGCGGCCATGGGCTGCTCCACCGGCACGGTGAAGAGCCATACCGCGCGGGCACTGGCCCGGCTGCGTTCCCTCCTGGGAGACGACGCGGACTCCGACACTTTCGGGGTGTTCGCCCCTCCAGCCGATTCCACTCGAAGGAAGGTCGTACTGCGATGAACAACCACGATGTCAAGACTCTTCTCGAGGCCGGGCTCCGTGACGAGCCACCTCTGCGGACCAGCGTTGACACGGCGGTCGCGGCCGGACGGCGCACCCTCGTCCGCCGCCGCGGAGCACTTGCCGGAGCGGGCCTGACCGCGGGGGCGGCGGTGGCCGCCCTGGCACTGGTCACGCCCGGCGCCGGCCCAGGCGCGACCCCGTCGGCCGCGGCCGACCCGCTCGTCGGCCCGCTGGTGCCCGCAGCGGCCGACAGCGCGGCGCCGAAGACCCTGCGGCCCGACGCCTTCGGGGCGGGAACCCAGCACACGACCCGGTGGAGCAGCAAGCAGCTCGCCGACACCCTGATCGGGCTGCTCCCGCCGGGAAAGGCGACCGTCCGGGAGGGAGATTTCCCCGGCCGGACCTACCGCGTGCAGTGGGACAGCGGCACCGGCCCGGTGGAGTTCGTCGGCGGAGCGGAATACACGGCCAAGAGCCCACAGGTGCCGCTCTGCGCGAGCATCAAGATGCCGAAGGTCGCACCCCGGCCGGGCGCACCGGCTGCGCGCGACACCGCCCCGGCGAGCGACTGTCAGGTGGTCGAACTCGCCGACGGTGCACGGGCGGAGGCCGTGACGTTGCGGTTGCCCCGGGACGGACAGCCGTCCTGGTACGTCCGGGTGCTGCGCAAGGACGGCCGAACGGTGACCCTTCAGCAGTGGACCGGCCGGCCGGACGCGAAGGCGGCGCGCAACACGCGGTCGCAGCCGCAGCTGGACACCACCGAAATGCTGAAGATCGCGAACGACCCCGCCTGGAAGTTCTGACCTGCGGCATGGCTCGCTGACCTGAGGCATGGCTCGCCCCGGCCACTGAAGGCGCGGACCGGGGCGGGATGGTACCCGCGGCTACGTCGACAGGAGGCAACGGGGGCGGTCCGGCACCGACGCGGCGAAGAAGGCGCGGTTCTCCTGCTCGAACGCGAACAGGGCCGGGGCGTGGTCGAGGCGGAGGCGTTGGAGTTCGGGCATGGCAGAAACCATACGGATTCCGAGTGGGAAGGGAGAGGATGCAGCGCAGTCGGGGCGAGGGCGCGCGCGGTGGGCTTCGGTAAGGCGTTGGACGTGGCGTACGCGGAGGTGCGGGCGTGCGGGCGTCCCTTCGTGCCCTTTCGCGCATGATGAATGGCCGTAGAGGCATTTTGTGTTCAATCGGTGTCCGCGCGTGAGTCGACTGGCGGTCGCGCAGGGATGGCGCAGCCGCAGATCTCCAATATCGAGGGTGGCGACTCCGTTCCGACCCTGGCTTTCCTGACGCGCTGGCCAAGGCCCTGGACGCTTCGCTCACCGTTGATTTGGGCGGCGACACCTCGGCGTTCTCCTTCACCGCGCACGAGCGCGGCGGGCCCGGCGGGATCGCCGGGGTGGGCGCTCCTCGGCCGCCTGACGCAGCTCACTCCTGGTACGCATACGGCTCGGGCCGGATGGAGCTGCCCGGGCTCCGCGTGCAGATGCCCTGGTCCCGGGCGCGGGCCTCGCTCGTATGCTCGGGTTCATGACCGATCCTCAGCGCGGACGTCCGACCACCAATTCCATGCGGCGCGCTCTCAAGCGGGCCCGCGACGGTGTCGCACTCGATGCGACCGAGGCCGCCGTTCTGCTCCAGGCGCGAGGTGACGATCTGACGGATCTCGCCGCCTCGGCCGCCCGGGTGCGTGACGCCGGCCTCGAAGCCGCCGGCCGGCCGGGTGTCATCACGTACTCCCGCAAGGTCTTCATCCCGCTGACCCGGCTCTGCCGCGACAAGTGCCACTACTGCACCTTCGTCACCGTCCCCGGCAAGCTCCGGCGCGAGGGTCACGGGATGTTCCTGTCACCCGACGAGGTGCTGGGCATCGCCCGCAAGGGCGCGGCCATGGGCTGCAAGGAAGCGCTGTTCACGCTCGGCGACCGGCCCGAGGACCGCTGGCCCGAGGCGCGGGAGTGGCTGGAGGCCGAGGGATACGACGACACCCTCGCGTACGTACGCGCCATGGCGATCCGCGTCCTGGAGGAGACCGGTCTCCTCCCACACCTCAACCCGGGCGTGCTGACCTGGACCGACCTCCAGCGTCTCAAGCCCGTCGCCCCCTCCATGGGCATGATGCTGGAGACGACGGCCACCCGGCTGTGGTCCGAACCGGGCGGCCCGCACCACGGCTCCCCGGACAAGGAACCGGCCGTACGCCTGCGCGTCCTCGAAGACGCGGGCCGCTCCAACGTCCCGTTCACCACCGGCATCCTGATCGGGATCGGCGAATCGTACGAGGAGCGCGCCGATTCCCTCTTCGAGCTGCGCAGGACCGCCCGCGCCTACCACGGCATCCAGGAAGTCATCGTCCAGAACTTCCGCGCCAAGCCGGACACGGCGATGCGCGGCATGCCGGACGCGGAGCTGGAGGAACTGGCCGCGGCCATCGCCGTCGCCCGGCACATCCTCGGCCCGTCCGCCCGCATCCAGGCCCCGCCGAACCTCGTCGACGCCGAGTACGCGCTGCTCATCGGCGCGGGCATCGACGACTGGGGCGGCGTCTCCCCGCTCACTCCCGACCACGTGAACCCCGAACGCCCCTGGCCCCACATCGACGAACTGGCCGCGAAGACCGCCGAGTCGGGCTTCGCGCTCCGCGAGCGCCTCACCATCTACCCGGAGTTCATCCAGCGCGGCGAGCCCTGGCTCGACCCCCGCCTCCTCCCGCACGTCCGCGCCCTCGCCGACCCGGAGACGGGGCTGGCCCGCGAAGGGGCGATCCCCTCCGGCCTGCCCTGGCAGGAGCCCGACGAGGAGTTCGGCGCCACCGGCCGCACCGATCTGCACCGCACCATCGACACCCAGGGCCGCACCACCGACCGCCGCGACGACTTCGACGAGGTGTACGGGGACTGGGAGGCGCTGCGCGAAGCCGCTGCCCCCGGCATGGTCCCGTCCAGGATCGACACGGATGTGAAGGCCGCGCTCGGCCAGGCCGCCGACGACCCGACGAAACTCACCGACGACCAGGCCCTCGCCCTGCTTCACGCGGACGGCCCGGCGCTCGACGAACTGTGCCGGATCGCGGACGCCCTGCGCCGTGACGTGGTCGGCGACGACGTCACGTACATCGTCACCAGGAACATCAACTTCACCAACGTCTGCTACACCGGCTGCCGTTTCTGCGCCTTTGCCCAGCGGCGCACGGACGCCGACGCGTACACCCTGTCCCTGGACCAGGTCGCCGACCGGGCCGCGCAGGCGTGGGAGGTCGGCGCGGTCGAGGTCTGCATGCAGGGCGGTATCCACCCCGATCTGCCCGGCACCGCGTACTTCGACATCGCGCGGGCGGTAAAGGAACGCGTCCCCGGCATGCACGTGCACGCCTTCTCCCCGATGGAGGTCGTCAACGGGGCGACCCGCACCGGGATGTCCATCCGCGACTGGCTGACCGCCGCGAAGGAGGCCGGACTCGGTTCGATCCCGGGCACGGCGGCCGAGATCCTGGACGACGAGGTCCGCTGGGTCCTCACCAAGGGCAAGCTGCCGACAGCGACCTGGCTGGAGGTGATCAGGACCGCCCACGAGGTGGGCCTGCGCTCCTCCTCCACGATGATGTACGGCCACGTCGACCAGCCCCGCCACTGGCTCGGTCACCTCAGGACCCTGGCCCGCCTCCAGCAGGAGACCGGCGGTTTCACGGAGTTCGTCACCCTCCCCTTCATCCACACCAACGCCCCGGTCTACCTGGCAGGCATCGCCCGCCCCGGCCCGACCGACCGCGACAACCGGGCCGTCACCGCCATGGCCCGGCTGCTGCTCCACCCACACATCACCAACATCCAGACCAGCTGGGTGAAGCTCGGCACGGAGGGCGCGGCCGAAATGCTGCGCTCGGGCGCCAACGACCTGGGCGGCACGCTGATGGAGGAGACCATCTCCCGGATGGCGGGCTCCGGTTACGGCTCGTACCGCTCCGTCCAGGACCTGATGGCCATCGCCGAGCTCGCGGGCAGGCCGGCGAAGCCGCGTACGACGCTGTACGGGGAGGTGCCCGAGGAGCGCGTCACGGCCGCCGCGGCGTCGGACGGCCACTTGCCGGAGCTGCTGCCGGTGCTGCCGAGCTGAAGCTCTCGCGGCAGGCGTTCAGGCGGGGTCCGTGCCCCCCGCGAGACCTCACGTGGGGGCACGGCCCCAGCCGAAGCGCATGAGGGGCCACCACAGGTCTCGCTCGGGGCTGCCTCAACTGGGCGCGCTCTACCGGCAGTTGAGGCGGCGAAATGCGCCGGTCCGAGTCGTCATGTCCGAGATGCCCCTTGGTTAACCTGTTGTTATTCAACGTTCATCTTCCGCATCGATTCTCCTCACGCGGTCGCAATGGCGCCGCAGGACTGAGGAGACCGGCATGGGACACGGGCACGGACACGGGCATCACCACCATCACGACCACAGCCACGAGGCAGGTCCGGAGCTGCCCGCCGCGTTCGACACCTCCGTGCCCGACGAGGCCCTGACCCCCACCCAGCAGTCCCGCCGCACCCTGCTGCGGCGCGCGGGCCTGCTGGGTGCGGGCCTGGCCGCCGGCGGCATCCTCACGCAGGGCGGCACGACACCCGCGTACGCCGCCGAGGGACGCCGTAAGGGCGGCGACTTCCTGTGGCTGGCCGGTGACCACCACGTCCACACCCAGTACAGCAACGACGGCAAGTACCGGGTCGCCGACCAGGTCCGCCAGGGCGCCCGGCACGGCCTCGACTGGATGGTCATCACCGACCACGGCAACGAGACGCACGCCAAGATCGGCGTGGAGAAGGTCAACCCGGACATCAAGGAGGCCCGGGAGGCGTACTCGGACACGCTCGTCTTCCAGGGCCTGGAGTGGAACATCCCGGCCGCCGAGCATGGCACCGTGTTCGTCCACCCGGGCAAGAACGAGGTCTCCGTCCTCAAGCAGTTCGAGCTTTCCTACGACGGCGGCGTGCGGCACGCGACGGACTCGACACCCGCGAACGAGGCGCTCGCCGTCGCGGGCCTCAACTTCCTCGCCGAGCAGGTCCAGCGCCGCAAGGTCGAGGACATCCTGATGCTGGCGAACCACCCCGCCCGCAAGGGCATCGACACGCCGCACGAGCTCCGCGCCTGGCGCGACGCCACGTCCGCCGGCCACCGCATCGCCGTGGGCATGGAGGGGGCACCGGGCCACCAGGCCGCCGGGATCGAGCAGTCCGTCGGCATGGGCCGCGCCCGCGGCCTCTACGACGGCAGCCCGGGCGCCAACTCCTTCGCCGGGTACCCCCTGGAGAGCTACCGCACCTGGGGCGGCTTCGACTGGATGACCGCCACCGTCGGCGGCCTGTGGGACAGCCTCCTCGCCGAGGGCAAGCCCTGGTGGATCACCGCCAACTCCGACTCGCACAACGTGTACACGGACACCGCGAAGCGCGGCGGACCGGACAGCGACTACCTCGCCAACGGCAAGCACACCGACCCCGTCTACCGCGGCGGGATCGACCTCACCGAGGGCGATTACTGGCCCGGCCAGTACAGCCGCACCCACGTCGGCGCCGACGGCTTCAACTACGCCGCAGTCATGGACGGCATCCGCGCCGGCCGCGTCTGGGTCGACCACGGCCAGCTCATCAGCGGGCTCGACGTCCGGGTCTCGGGTGGCAGCCGATGGGCCACGCTCGGCGGCGCGCTGCACGTCAAGAAGGGCACGAAGGTGACGCTCACCGTCGACATCGCCCTCGCCGGAGCCACGAACTGGGCCGGCTTCGTCCCCGAGCTGGCCCGGGTCGACGTCATCCAGGGCGATGTTACGGGCACGGTCTCCGACAAGGACACCTTCACCGCACCGACGGCGAAGGTGGTGAAGTCGTACGAGGTCGGGAAGTCCGCCGGACGGGTTCGGCTCACGTACGAACTCGGCCGCGTCGACCGCCCGCTGTACGTCCGCCTGCGCGGCACCGACGGAAACCGGTCCGCGACGGGCCTGCGGGGAGCGGCGGTCGACCCCGCGGGCCCGGCCGTCGACGTCGTCGGCGACGCGGACCCGTGGAACGACCTGTGGTTCTACTCCAACCCCGTGTGGGTCCTGCCTTCGTGAACACATTCTGGATCGACACCGGGACGACGACCCTGAGCGACGCGGACCGGCTCCTCCGGTCACTGGCAGCCGACCTCGGCCTCACCGAGGACGTGTTCGGCTGCACACACCTCGTACGCGGCGACCGGCCACGGGTCGTGCTCTCGTTCACGGTGACATCGGCGGAGCCGGCGCGCCGGCTCACGGCGGACGGGTACGAGGTGACGGCCGGAACACCCGACGAGGTGGGCCGGGCCGTCCTCTTCCCCGGCGCGTCCTCCCTCAACGGCACGCTGACGGTCGGGGAACTCCTCGAGACCTCCGCGATCGACCGGGTCACGGTGCTCGGATCGGCCGGTGAACCGGCCCCCGACCAGCGACTCATGACGCGTGATCACGTCCGGCCGGTCTGGCAGGCGGGCGAACTGGTCCTCACCGCCATGCCGGCCGCGGGCGGTGTACTGGTCCCCTTCGAGGAGCCGAACCCCACACCCTGCTGCGCCGACCACTGACCGCGCAATCCGTCCCGGAATCACCTTCAGGAATCCCGACCGCGGAAAGACCTCCCCGAATCCTTCCCGAAACCTCCTCCGAAACGATCTCCGGAATCCCGCACCGGAAATCCGGCCAGGAAACCCATCCAGGAAAACCGTGAGGAATACCGTTCAAAAGTGCTCCGAAGTGCGACTCCGTACATAACGTTCCACTCCTGAATCGGCTCTTCCCGTTCGATTACAGTGCTTGCGCAGTCGCAAGCCGGTGAACGAACGGGAGGGGCACGGTGAGCACAGGAACCACAGCTGTCTGGGGCCGTGCCGAGCAGCAGGACTTCCGTAGCCGGGTGCGCGGCGCCCTGCTGGGCGGGGCCATCGGCGACGCGCTGGGCGCGGGTGTCGACGGGCTCTCGCTCGAAGAGATCCGGGCGGCTCACGGCGCCGATGCCGTCACCGACTTCGTGCCCGCGCACGGCGGGCGCGGCACCGTCACCGCCGTCACCCAGCTCACCCTGTTCACCGTCGACGGGCTGATCCGCGCCCAGGTCCGCCGCGACACCGGCGCCTGGCACCCGCCCACCGATGTGCATCGGGCCCATCTGCGGTGGGCGGCCACCCAGCACGACTGGGGGCCCGACGAGCGTCGCGAGGACAACGGCTGGCTCGCTCAGCAGGAGTGGCTCTACGAGCGGCGCGCCCCCACCCGGGAGTGTCTGACGGGGCTCGGGGACACCACCATGGGCACCCTCGACAAGCCCAAGAACCCCGCCGCGCGGGACTCGGCGGCCCTCACCCGGTCCGCACCGTTCGGGCTGCTCGTCGGCTGGGAGCCCCAACTCGTCCTTCAACTCGCCGTCGAATGCGCCGCCCAGACCCACGGCCACCCTGCCGCGCTGCTCTCCGCAGGCGCCCTGGCCGTCATCGTGCACGGGCTGGCCCGCAGCGAGACCCTGGACGGTTCCGTCCAGCACGCCCTGGCCCTGCTCGCCGAGCGCCCGGGCCACGAACCGGTCACCGAGGCGTTGAAGCAGGCCCTCGGCACCGTGCGCCAAGGCATCCCGGGACCCGCCCTGATCGAGTCGCTGGGCGCCACGGACGCGGCCGAGGAAGTGCTTGCCGTCGCCGTGTACTGCGCCCTTGTCGGCGAGGACATACGGCACGGGCTGCGGCTGGCCGTGAACCACAGCGGCCCGTCCGCGGCCACCGGGGCTCTGTGCGGGGCGCTGCTCGGCGCGCTGCACGGCGAGACGGCGCTGCCCCCGGCCTGGCTCGCCGAACTGGAGGGCCGGGCCACCCTTCTGGAACTCGCCGACGACTTCGCGATGGAGATGACCCAGGGCCCGGCCCTGCACAGCCCGTCGGCCGCCGCACCGGGCTGGCTGACCCGCTATCCGCGCGGCTAACCCCCGGCGAGGGGGTGGGTCCGCAACGTGACAGCGAACCGTTTCGCTGTCACGTTCCGAAGACCGACGAAGCCGAGCGCGGACAGCCGAGCGCGGACAGCCGAGCGCGGACAGCCGGGCCGGGCTGCCGACAGCCGCGCCCGTCGGCGGCCCGGCGCGGCTGCTCCAGGTGTGCGCCGCCCTGAAGAAGACGAGAACTGGCCTTACGAACCGCCCCTACCGCATCAGCTCGCCGGCGTTGACCAGCAGGGACTGCCCGGTGATCGCTCGCGCCCGGTCCGAGGCCAGGAACGCGACGGTGTCGGCCACATCGCCGTCCGTGGCGAGGTCCGGAAGCGCCATGCGCTCGGTGAGCCTGCCCAGCACCTCGACCTCGGGCACACCCTCGGTGTGCGCCGTGAACCGTACGTACGCCTGCACCGGCGGACCCCACATCCAGCCGGGCAGCACCGTGTTCACCCGGATCCGGTACGGGCCGAACTCCCGCGCCATGGAGTACATCGCCGAGGTGAGCGCCCCCTTGGAGGCCGCGTACGCCGCCTGCTGCACCTGGGACGGTGCGGCCACCGAGGACTGTGTACCGATGACGACCACCGAGCCGCCCCGCTCCTTGAGGCCGGGCAGGCAGGCGCGGGTCATCCGCAGTGTGCCGAGCAGATTGACGTCGATGACCGACTGCCAGGTGGCGAAGTCGGCGTCCTCGATCCCGCCGAAGTAGCTGTCCCAGGCGGCGACATGGACCACCGCGTCGATCCGCCCGAACCGCTCCAGCGCCAGCGCGGCGAGCGCCTCGCACTGCGCCTCGTCCGTGATGTCGGTGGCCAGATGGGCGGTGCGCCGGCCATCCGGGTCGATCTCCGCCGCCGACTTCGCGAGATTCGCGGCCGTACGCGCCCCGAGCACCGCGCTGCCGCCGTCCCGTACGACCGTCGCCGCGACCTGATGCCCGAGCCCCGCGCCCACCCCGGACACGATGACTGTCTTCCCCGCGAGCAACATCGGCGGCCTCCCGGCTCTGGCAGTTCGGCTGACGGGGCGTCAGAGTAGGGCGCCGCTGCAAAGTACGGAAGGGGAACGGCATGAGCGACGAGACGCGGAGCGAGACCTACGGCGAGCTGGCCGCGCTGGGACCGTACGGAGTCCATCCCGGCCACGCGCTGATCACCATGGTCGAACCGCACCCGGGCCATGAGTACGCGTACAACCGCTGGTACGAGGACGACCACTACTACGCAGGCGGGATGGCGATGCCCTGGATGTTCGCGGGACGCCGCTGGGTCGCCACCAGGGAGTTGCGGGAACTGCGCTACCCGGAGAAGTCCGCGGTCGCGCAGCCGGTCGGCGCGGGGTGTTACCTGTCCACGTACTGGGTGACGGATGGACGCTACGACGACCACATGAAGTGGACCGTCGGGATCAACAAGCGGCTGAACCGGGACGGCCGGGTCTACCAGGACCGCACCCATGTGTTCACCGCGTTCCAGGACCACGAGGCCACGGTCTACCGGGACGGCGCCGCGGGGCCCCGGGACTTCCACGCACTCGACCACCCCTACCGCGGGCTGATCCTTCAGGTGATCGACGCCAAAGGGGATGAGCAGCGGGCCGAGTTGCTGGAGTGGCTGCGCTCGCGGCATCTGCCGAAGCGGCTGGGCGGCTCCCCGGCGGCGATGGTGACCGTCTTCCGTCCCACGCCGCTGCCCGGTGACCGGATGACCTATGTGAAGCAGGTCGAGGGCGTCGACACCCGGCTGACCCTGCTGTGGTTTCTCCAGGAGGACCCGCGGGGCTGCTGGGACGCGCACTTCACCGGGCTCGACGCGGCGGTCGCGGAATCCGGCCTGGGGCGGGTGGAGCTGGTGGCGCCGTTCATCCCGACCGTGCCAGGCACCGATCTCCATGTCGACCAGCTGCGCTGAGAGTCAAGCATCGAGCCCCCTCGGCCAGGACGGCGGACCGGTCGAGAGGGCTACCGGCAACGCCGGAATCGATGCTGCGATGCGAACGGGGGAAAGCACGGTCAGGCGTCGACGGCGCCCTTGCCGACGTCACGTACGAAGGCGTTCCACGCGGCGGGGACGAACGTGATCGAAGGGCCCTCGGGGGCCTTCGAGTCGCGCACGGCAATTGCCTGCGTGAGAGGGGACTTGACTTCGACGCAGGCGCCGTTGCCCCCGGAATACGAGGACTTCGTCCACTTGTCCGTAGCACCCTGACGAATGGCCATGTTCACTCCGGTTCAGAGAGTCGTGTAAATGACACCAACAGCGTTCCGGTTGGTGTGATCGACGCTACTCGCCAAGTTCCTGGAGTGAAGGGGCCGTTCACTCGACCGGATGCTATGTGCCATCCAGGTCTTCCCTCGCGGGTGGCGGCGGTGTACCGTGCCGCCGCCACTACCGTAACATCGCTTCATTTCCCGCATACCGGACTTTGCGGGCTGTCCGGTTTTATGTGCCGGGGCGGTCGGCGTACTCCTTCGCGATGCCGCTGATGAAGTGCCGGGTCTGCTCCACATTCAGCGCCTGCGCCCGCAGGTGCTCGTACATGACGCTGTACCGCTGCACATCATTGGCTTTTTCCAGATAGAGGTCGCTGGTGACGCCCTCGATGTAGACGACACTTGAGTCCGCGGCGTCCGGGAATTCCAGAATGGCGTACTGCCCGTTGATACCGGGATGCGCGCCCATCTCGAACGGCAGCACCTGCACGGTCACGTGCGGCAGGCGCGACAGTTCGACCAGTTGCTCCAACTGCTCGATCATCACCTGCTTGCCGCCGACCAGCCGGCGCAGCGCGGACTCGTCGATCACCGCCCACAGTCGCAGGGGATGCTCCGGGGTGGTGATCCGGTCCTGGCGGCGGGCCCGGACGCTGACGCGCTTGTCGATGTCGGTCGGCGGGGTCTCCGGCAGTGCGCCATTGATCAGCGCCTCGGCGTAACTGCGGGTCTGCAACAGGCCCGGGATCACCTGGGGTTCGTACACCCGCAGCGATTCGGCATCGGTCTCCAGGCCGATGTAGACGCTGTACGGGATGTCGCCGAAGGCGTGCCACCAGCCCTGCTGGCGCGAATCCTTGGCCATCTCCATGAGCGATTCGACGATTCGCTGGTCCTCGACCTCGTACACCCCGCAGAGATCGCGTACATCGCGCTGGCTGATGGAGCGGCGGCCGTTCTCCAGGCGGCTGATCTTCGACTGCGAGACCAGCAGCCGCTCTGCCACCTCCTCGGCCGTCATGCCCTTGATCTCGCGCAGTCGGCGCAATTCCTGGCCCAACCGGCGTCGCCTGACGGTGGGATTGACGTTGGACGGCACGGAAACGGCACCTCCGGCTTTGTAGCTGTGCGTATCTACTGCTGAGCAGATTGCCACCCCTGCCCCCGGCCGCGCTGGGAAACGGCCACACGCAAGCGCGCGGGGCAGCCATTGATTCCGGCTGCCCCGCGCTTGGTGCGGCTCCCGAACCGGGTCTTGGGGACGACGGTGCGGCGGTATTCGGTTGGTGCTTGCGGTGCTTGCGGTGCTTGCGGTGCTGCGGTGCGTGCGGCGACGGGTGCGGTCCTAGTGGGCCGCGGTGTGCGCCATGCTGCCGCGGCGTGACCGCGACTGTGACTGCACTTGCGGTTGCAACGGCGCTCCGGCCGCCTGGCTACGGCGCGGCTGTGCGACCGCCCCGTTCTGGACGTCCATCACGGCATGCGCCACGAGTCCGCCCATGGGGTCGTGCCTGATCAGGTCCCGGAGCCGGGAGCGCGATGAACGCCCCTCGTTCCCGGGGTACAAGTGCTTGCCGAGTCCGACCGCGTGGGCCAGCGCGGCGAGCGCCGCGGTCCGCGGGTCCGGCGGTACGCCGGTGCGGATCGCACTGTCCAGCCTGGCTCTGATGTCCCGGCTGATTGCCGTGTCCGTCGCCTGGTAGCGAGTTGTCGGCAGCACTCCGCACATCTGGCCCGCCACGGCATGCACCATGCCGCATCGCTCCAGGTGAGCGAGGTAGATCTGGCGCAGCCCCAGCCGGGGCCCGCCAATCCAGTGGACCGCCCGAACCGGGCTGCCGCGTCGGCGCAGCAGTTCCAGTGCGGAGTCCAGAGTCGGATCTCCTGTCGGCCGTGGCATCACCACGGCGATACGATCCCCGTCAGGGGCTATCCGTCCTGCCAGAGCCAGCTCCACTAGCTGAGCTCCGGCGAGGCCGAGGTCGAGCGACTGCGGCTGCGCTGTGGTACCCGTGGTCGGGTCCAGAGCGAGCAGCAGAAGCTCCTCCGGAATTGTTCTGCGGCTCCTGCCCATCCATGCCTCCCCGCGTGGATGAATGACAGGGTGACCCCTCTCACATTGGTCTGTCGAGAGCGCCTGGGTGCTTTGTATGGGAACCAGTAGGTATGTCGTTCTCGTCTAGCAGCCGGGCCGGTGGTTCACACAGGACACTGGTAGATGGTTCGGACAGCGCGGGGTTTCCCCGCGGCGTATGGAGGAGGCATCGGTGGCGGGCGAGTCCCCCGACAAGTCGGAGCAGCAGAAGTCGTCGGGGACGGCTGGGAGCGCGAGCGAGAGTGATCCGCGACTCGCCGTCTTCCGTGAGCCGCCGACCGAGGATGAAGCCGGCGGCAGGACGGACACGGAGACGGCCGTATTTCGTACGGGGCAGGAGTCGGGGCCGGGGCTGTCCGGCGACGGCGAGTGCGAGGGTGACGTTCGCGGCGAGAGCGGCAAAGCGGACACGGAGACGGCCGACTTCCGGGCGCGGCCGTCCGACGGGGATGGTGAGGGCTCGGGGACTCAGGAGAGCTCCTCGCGCTCTGAGGGCTCTGAGGGCTCTGAGGGCTCTTCGGGCGCCAACGGGGCCGAGGAGGCAGGGAAGGCCGTTGAGGGCCCGGAGGAGGCGTCCGAGGCCGCTGAGTCCGCCGAGGGCTCCGCGTGTGTCGGGTCCGCCGAGTCCTCGGCCGACTCGGACGGCGCTGAGCCCGCCGGCACCGCCGGGAGTGATTCCGCCGATGCCGCAGCGCCCGAGGAGGGCGACGCGCGGCTGCGTGAGGCGGTTGCCGCATGGGTGACGAAGGACGACGGCGCGGGCGACGAGGACTCGAAGGGCGACGACGAGAAGGCCGCCACGTCCGAGGACGAAGTTGCGCCTGATGCGGATGCGGATGCGGACGCGGACGGCACGGGCACCGACGTTCCTGAGCCGGTCGCTTCGGCCGACGGAGTCTCGGACAAAACGACCGCGTCGGGTGACGCCGACTCCGACTCCGACTCCGATGCCGACGCCGGTGCCGCAGACTCAGACGAGTCGTCTGATGACGCCTCAGATGGCACGTCCGGCGAGGCCCGGGTTCCCGGGACGCGCGAGGAGGCTCCTGCTCCCGAGAGTGCGCAGGTCGCGGAGGACGCCGAAAACGCAGACGCAGAAGCGGACGCGGAGGCAGAAGCGGACGCGGAGGCAGAGGCCGCCGACACTGCCGAGGGCAAGCGCGGAATCGATCAGCCGACCGCCGTCTTCAGGGCGCCCGCCGCGGCCAAGGTCGACCAGCCGACGACCGCGCTGAAGATCACCCCGCCCGCCCCGAGGCCGGACGCGGAGCCGAAGCCCGAGTCCGCCGCCGAGCGGACCAGCAAGTTCGTACCCCTGCGTGGGGACGACATACGACCGGCACCGGCGCCGACACCCCGTAAGCCCGAGACACCGGTACCGGCAGCCGTCTCCGCCGCGACGCCCGGCACGCCGCCCTCCGCTCCCGCGCTCTCCCGCGCCGAGCGGACCACGCAGCAGCCGATGCCGCCCAAGCCGCCGCTCGATTTGCTGGCCGAGCTGACGAACACGCCTCCGCCGCCTGAGACGCCGGTCCGCACCGCCGTCCGCCGAGTCAAGATCTGGACCCCGCTGGTCCTGCTTCTGGTGATCGTCGTTGCAATCGTGCAGGTGGTGCGCCCGCTTCCGGATCCCGAGCTCCAGATGTCGGCGAAGCCGACGTACACCTTCAAGGGCAGCAAGCCGTCGCTGCCGTGGCCCGATGAGGGCCAGGGCTACATGTCGGCCACCGGACTGGGCGAGGTGGACTCGTTCGGCGAGCAGAAGCCCGTGCCGATCGGTAGCGTGGCCAAGGCGATGACCGCGTACGTCGTGCTCAAGGACCACCCGCTGAAGAGGGGCGAGAAGGGCCCTTCCATCACGGTCGACGCCAAGGCGGAGGCGGAGGGCAAGCTGGACTCGGAGGGCGAGTCGACGCTCAACACCGTGAAGGAAGGCGACAAGATCACGGAGCAGGATGCGCTCTCCGCGATCATGATCCCCTCCGCGAACAACATCGCGCGGCTGCTGGCGCGTTGGGACGCGGGATCCGAGAAGGCGTTCGTCGAGAAGATGAACGACACCGCCAAGTCGCTGGGCATGAACAACACCACCTACACCGATCCGTCCGGTCTCAACGCGACCACAGTCAGTACGGCTGAGGACCAGGTGAAGCTCGGCCAGAAGTTGGTGGAGATCCCGGCGCTGATGGACATCACCAAGCTGCCGTCGTGGACCGATCCGTCGGGCAAGACCCACCGGAACTACAACACCCTCGTCCCGTACGACGGCGCGCTCGGCATCAAGACCGGTTCCACCACCAAGGCCGGGGGCAACCTGCTCTTCGCCGCGCACAAGATGGTCGGCGACACCGACCAGCTGATCGTGGGCGCCGTGCTGGGCCAGCACAAGGCCCCGATCATCGACACCGCCAACGCGGTGAGCAAGGAAGCCATGATCGCCACCCAGGATCTGCTGACGAGCGCCCAGGTCGTGAAGAAGGGCGATGTCGTCGGCACCGTCTCCGACGGACTGGGCGGCAGCACCCCGGTGGTCGCGACCAAGGACGTGTCGGCGGTCGGCTGGCCCGGTCTCACGGTCAAGCTCGAACTGACCGACGACGGAAAGACGATCCCGCACTCGGCGGCAGCAGGCACCCACGTCGGAACGCTCACCGTGGGTGAGGGCACCAGCCAGGTGAAGGTGCCCGTCGCGCTGCAGAGCGACATGGCGGAGCCGGCGATCGAGGACAAGCTGACCCGGCTCGGCTGACCGGCCGATGGCCGAAACGGCCCAGTAGCGGAAAGAGGGTGCCGATCCCGGCACCCTCTTTCCGGCTGCGTACGTGTTAGCGTCCCGGAGCAACTCAAGGATGCCGGGGAGTCGTCCTCACAGGTGTACGGGGTACGGGTCCGGCGGATTCGGGGAGACGGGGGGAGCCGTAGTGACCACCGCGGAGCCGAAGCCCGGCCGTGAAGCGGCCGACAGCAGAGGCATGAGGGGCAGCGGCGGCAACACGCGGACAGTCGCGCCCGCCCCCGACGCCCCCGAGCCACGTATCGCCCCGTCTGGGCGTACTCGCGCCGAGCGACTGCTCCGGCACCCGGTGACGATCGCTACGGCAGCCGCCGCGGTCACCCACGTGCTCTGGTTCTTCTTCTTCGCGAACAGTGGCGGCGACCTCGCGGCCCAGGACGCCTGGGCCGAATTCGTCGGCCGGCACCCCGGTACGGCGTACAACCTCGCCTGGTACGGGGGCATGCACCCCGTCTCGTACAGCGTCGTGTCGCCGTATCTGATGTCGGTGCTCGGCGTGCGTACGACGATGATGGTCGCCGGGACCGTGTCGGCGGCGCTGACCGCGCTGGTCCTGGTCCGGGTCCGGGCCGTCCGCAATCCGCTCGCCTGCTCGCTCGCCGGGGTGTTCGCGTATCTGTGCAACGCGCTGTCCGGGCGGGTGACGTTCGGGCTCGGCATGATGTTCGCGGTGGGTGCGGTGGCCGCGGTGTTCTGCTGGCCGTACCTCCGGTGCGAGCACCGGCTCCACCGGAGCAGCTGTCGCTGCGCCCCCCGTAGGAGGTGGGCGAAGGCGGCCGTCGCCGCCCCGCTCGCCGGGCTCGCGACGGCGAGCAGCCCCGTGGCCGGACTGTTCCTGGGAGTGGTCGCCGCCGCGCTCTTCCTGAACAAGCGGCGCCCCGGCGCGTACGCGCTGGGCCTGGCCCCGGTCGCGGTCGTGGCGCTGTCCGCGTGGCTGTTCCCCTTCTCCGGTACGCAGCCGATGTCGATCGCGACCCTGTCGCTGCCGTTCCTCTTCGCGGTCCTCGTCTTCGTCCTCGTACCGCGCGACTGGAAGACGGTCCGTACCGCAGCCGCCGTGTACGGCGTCGGGACGTTGCTGACCTATCTGATCGACTCGCAGATCGGCTCGAACGTCACCCGGATGGCGATGCTGCTCGCCGGGGTGGTGCTGCTCGCCGCGCTGCCGTACACGGTGCCGCGCTCCCGACGCTGGTACGCGCTGGTCCTCGCGTTCGTCGGGCTGAACTTCTGGATCGGCTTCAAGGGCGTCGACGATATCGTCCGGACCGCCCCCACTGCCTCCTGGGCGCGTGAACTGGCCCCGCTGGTCAATGAATTGCAGGAGGTCGGCGCGGAGCGTGGCAGGGTCGAGGTCGTGCCCGCGAGCAGCCACCGGGAGGCGTCCGCGCTCGCGCCGTACGTCAATCTGGCCCGTGGCTGGAACCGTCAGGCGGACATGGAGCGCAACCCGCTCTTCTACGACGACACCCTGAACAGCGCCAACTACCACCAGTGGCTCGACCGCTGGGCGGTGCACTACGTGGTGCTGCCCAAGGGGGCACCGGACTCCAGCGGTGCGGTGCAGGAGGCCGAGCTGGTCGACCAGGGGCTGCCGTATCTGAAGCCGGTCTGGTCCGATGCCAACTGGCGGCTCTTCGAGGTCGACAACCCGGTACCGCTGGCCGATCCGCCGGCCACGGTGGACCGGGCCGGTGCGGACGAGCTGACCATCCATGTGAAGAAGGCCGGCCGGATCCTGATCCGTATCCCGCACTCGCGCTGGCTCGCCCTGGTCGACGACAAGGGCGAGAGCCTTGAGCGGCCGCAGGAGACCGAGGAGTCCAGGCAGCGTGAGGACGAGAGCAGCCCGCGGACCTTCGTCAACACCAACGGCTGCCTGAACAAGGTCGAGGAGGACGAGGACGGCGACGAGTGGACGGAACTGCTCGCGCCGCGGCCGGGCGTGTACCGGCTGGCCGCGCCCTACCAGCTGTCTCCCGGCACGCCGTGCCCGGAGGAACTGCGCTGAACCCGGCGGCCGAGGGGGGGTGGGAGTGCCCGCCGGCCGCGGCGCGTCCGGCCCGGACCGTGGCCTTGCCGCATGGACCCCGTGGTTACGACGCGCGACGCACCTTCCGGCCCACGGGCACGGCGGCTGCGGGCCGGGCCGACCCTGCTCGTAATCAGCGTAGGACGGTCGGGCGGCTGCCGCGCGTTGAAGGGAGCCAGTCGCTGATCGGCAGTTCCTGCGGTCGGTCCGGAGAACCGCCCGGGAGCCGCTCAGAGCCTGTCGGAGGTCACCCGACAGGCTCTCAGCCGCGGCTCGCTCCTCGTTGTCGGTGTCGCGTGGCTCGGCGATGCGGTCGATGATGTCTGTTGAGAGGTTCTCCACGCGCTCGGCGCACGGCCGAGAAGCGCACAGGGGCTGAAGGAGAGCGGCTGGGCTGAGCCCGGTCGGTCGGATCATCCCTGATCGCCGCCCGGAGGGCGCCATGGATAAAGTGCTAGGTGATGTGCTGGGCCTGGCGGCTGGTGTCGCGATCAGCCCGCTCCCGATCATCGCGATCATCCTTGTGCTCGTCACGCCACGAGGTCTGCTCAACGGGCTGCTGTTCACCATCGGCTGGATCGTGGGGCTTTCGGCCCTGGGCGTAGTGATGCTGCTGATCGGCGGACCCGGCGGCGCGTCCGCCCAGCAGCAGCCGGCCACCTGGGTGGGGGGCCTCAAGCTCGGACTGGGGCTGCTGCTTGCGCTATTCGGTGCCCGGCAGTGGCACCGGCGTCCCGCCGCTGTCGAGGAGGCGCAGATTCCGAAATGGATGGCCGCGATCGACCGCTTCACGCCGATCAAGATCTTCGGCCTCGGGCTCGCCCTGGCGGCGGCCAATGTCAAAAACGCCCCGCTGACCATTGCGGCGGCTGCCTCGATCAGCGCGGCCGGCCTCCCCGCAGGGCAGCAGATCGCCTCACTGGCGGTCTTCGTGGTCATCGGTAGCCTCGGACTTCTGGCCCCGCTCGGGGTACTGCTGTTCACGGGTGATCGGGCGGCAGCTGTGCTCAGCGGCTGGAAGGACTGGACCGCCCGGCACAACGTCGCTGTGATGGCGGTCCTGTTCTTCGTCCTCGGTGCGAAACTGCTCGGAGACGGCATCGGCATCCTCATCTCCTGACCGCAGCCGATCTCCTGACCGCAGCCGCGATCTGTTGCGTCGAGGGCATCGGGGCGCGGGCATCGCGCTGGACTCCGATCGGGTCCAAGCCCTGCGGCGACGCCCGCCCCCCTCCTCGATCACCATCACGGCGGACACGTACACGTGTCCGCTCCCCGAGGCTGACCTCGCGTCAGCCGAGCCTGCTGCCCGGCTCGTGCCAAGGTGAGCGCAGCCGTCACTTCCTGTCGAGTTGGAGCAAGCCGCTGTAGTCAGCCGTGATCGTGTGGCCGTAGAACGGGTCAGTGCCGGTGGAGCGGGCAATCACGGTGGCCTCGCCGCGCTGGAACGGTACGTTACCCGTGGGTGTGGCCTGCGCGGTCCACGGCGTGGGTTCGCCCGGCACACACGCCACCTTTGTGCTGTACGAGCCGCGTACCGTGGAGCCTTCGACGGTCTGGCTCACTGTGCCGTACGAATCGACCGTGACAGGCGAATTGCATGTAACCGTGCCGTGGACGACAGCCTTCCCGGTGTTCCTGTCGGCGATGCCGTCGACGGCGACCTGCAGCCCGACCACCGTCTCGGCGGGCGGCTCCGGATTGTTCAGGCGAACTTCGCCGCGCACCGATTCTGTGGCTCCCGGACAATGCTGCTCGAAGGAAGCGTCGAGTGCCTTCACATAACCGTGGGTCGCGAACTCCACGGAGCGGATGGTGAAGGAGCCCTCGGCAAGACAGTCCCGGCCGTTGCCTCTGAGCTCGATCCGGGGCTCGCCCGGGGCCGGATTGGCCTTGGCGCCGGTGTAGGTGCCGGGCACCAGCGGCTGCGACGGGCCCCACGGTGCCTCGAGGTGCAAGGACCACGTGTCGCCGTTGGCACTGTCGACAAACACGCCGACGCCGGTTCCGACACCGTCGCCGGCGGTGTAGCCCTGGACAGTCATTCCGTCCTGGGAGCCCTCGCCATCGGTGTAGGAGTACGACTGTCCGGCGCTGATGTACTCGCCGGCATCCCCGCCGAAGGCGAAGGTTCCGGTCTCGACTTCATATGCCTGTGCAGTGCCGCCGCCCAGCAGGCCCGACGCGACAGCCGTAAAAGCCAGCGCCGCAGCGAGGCCGGTGGTGATGCGCGAGTAGGCGTTCTTGCGTGCGTGGAATCTCAAGAAAGCTCCAAAGGTAGATAATGGAGGTGGTGAATTAGGGCAGCCGGTTCAGCTCTTGCGGAGGGACACGTTGGCCGTCCCGAGGTCGGTGACGACCGTGTGCCCGTACACCGGATCGGTCGCCTGTGCCTTGAACTCGACCGCGGCATCACCCTTTTCGAAGGGGACGCCGCCGACGACGGTCCCGTCCGCCGCCCAGGCGGCAGGCGTGCCCGGTGTGCAGTCCACCCGCGTGTAGTACGAGGCAGTCGCAAGGCCCCCCTTGGCCACGACCTGGTCGATGCTGCCGTTCACCAGCACGCTGACCGGTTCGGTGCAGGTCACGGTGCCGTGCACGGCGGGTTGCCCGCTTGCTCCGACCGTGCCGGAGGCGGCGATGTCGACGCCCAGCGCCAGCTCCGCGGGCGGCGGTGGGTTGGTGAGGTGGACCTGGCCGGTGAGCCCGGGGTCAGTGCCCACGCAGTGCTGTTCGAAGCTCGCGTCCAGAGCCTCCACATAGCCGCGCGGTCCGAGGACCATGCGGTCGATGGTGAAGGATCCCTCGGACTCGCAGCCGTAGAACGTGCCGCTGACGGAGAGCTTCGGCGCACCGAACGTCGGTGTGTCGGCGGCGCCGGTGTATGTTCCCGGGGCCAACTGCTTCCCGTACTCCGCCCCCATGACGACACTCCACCGATCGCCGCTCGCGCCGTCTTGGACGATGACGGTGATCTGGTTCCCGTCGTTGTTCCAGCCGGCGGACATGGCGGCGGCCGAACCTTCGCCGTCGGTGTACGAGTAGGAGTATCCGCCGCCGACGGGGTCCCCGACTTCGCTGACGACATCGAACGTCCCGGATTCCACCTCGACGGCATACGCCGGAGAACTCGCCAGAAGGCCCGTTGTCACCGCCCCAATGGCCAGGAACGCGCCGATGGTTCTGGTCAGCCGGGTGAACGCGCGTAACCGGACAGACGTGTTCATTATCCCCCCAAAGGTGATTGATGAGCTTGTCGGGAGCTCGTGCCGTGGGGGGCGGCGGGAGGAGTATGCCAACCCCGAAGCGATCTTCACAACCCTGCCCGGAGCTTCGCTTTCACGATCTCCGGTACACCGGCAACATCCTGGCGTCGACCGCCGGCGCCGGCACCCGTGAGCTGATGACCCGCATGGGCCAGTGCGGCAGGAGCCAGGGGGCGTGATGAGGCGGCCGTTGCTGTAGGAGGTTGTCGGTGGCGCGTACTAACGTGCCCGCAGCGTTCCGTCGATCTTTGTAAGCTTGAGGAGCCACGATGCCCGGAGACACGCCCGAGCTGCCCGCGAAGGATCTGCGCACCCTGATACCGGAGTACGCGGGCCTTGCCCGGGAAACCACCCTCCTCAACCCGGAGCCCGGCGACCCTGGCGTGCGGGAGAGCTCGCTGGGAGGCGAGCTGCTGTGGCCCGCGGACGAGCCGTGGCCGTACTGCGCGCAGGAAGACCACTGGACGTACGGATCCGACTGGCGCAACCGCACCGAGATCGTCCCGGGCGCGGTGCCGATGGTGCCGATCCTCCAGCTGTTCGCCCGGGATGTGCCGGGGTTGGAGTTCCCGGAGGGGAAGGATCTGCTGCAGCTGGTGTGGTGCGCGCTGATGCATGAGCAGGATCCCGGCCCGGTGATGCCGCAGCTGTACTGGCGTAACGAGGCGGAGGTCGTGGCTGGAGGGCTGCTGTCCGAGATCCCCGGGGTGAGCGAGGGGGAGTACGACGAGGACAACATGCCGGAACCGTCCACGTTGTCCCCGAGTACCGCGGAGGACTGTCCGAGGTGGCTTGATCTACCCAAGGACATGTGGGAGACCTGGGAACCTCGTCTCCGGTTGCCGACGGGCGGCTCCATGTGGCCACCCGACTCCAACATCATCGGGACGAAGGCCGGCGGCTGGCCCGCCTGGACGCAGCCTGCCGACTGGCCGAACTGCGAGAGCGGACACCGCATGGAGCACCTTCTGACCATCACCGGCGACATACAGTTGGGCGATTGCGGCGGCGTCTACTTCTTCCATTGCCGCCAGTGCCCCGGCCTCCCGTGGGACTGGCGCTTCGACTGCCACTGACAGCTGAGGTCGGTGGAGCGGGTTTGGCCGGTGGCCTGTTGAACCCCGCTCTGACCCTGCCGCTAGAGTGCGATGCTTGTTCGATTTGCCGCGGGGTGGAGGGGGAGGCGCTATGAGCGCGCAACTGAGGGACACGGCCGGGGAGTTGGCGGAGATATTGTGGCGGGAACACACCGTGTACCGGGAGCGGTCCGGCGGTGTGGTCATCCGGGGTGAGCATGTACGGCGGTGGATCAGCCTCGCTCCGGCGGGCGGCCGGGATGAGGTCCTCGTACGCGCGGGGCGCATCCTGGACGGCGGCACCACCGCTCCGGCGCGTTCGGAGGCCGTGGTGCCCCTCTCCGCCGGTACAGGCGTGCTCGCCGCGACCTGCCGTCGCCTGCTCGCCGAGGCGGCGGCTGATGTGGCGCCGGTCGCGCCAGGACGGGCAGCGCCCGGGCCGCCCAAGCGGTCCAAGCGGTCCAAGCGGTCCGGGAAGGCCGCGCGGCCCAAAGGCAGTGGGAAACACACCAGTTTCGGTTCATGGGTGATCCTCGCCTGCGTCGCCGGTGTGATCGCCCTGTACGTCTACAGCACCGCGATGCACGGCTAACCAGCACTACAGGGACACATCAGCCTGGCCACACGGGAAGGGGTGTGTCGCCGGTCCTTGAACCGTGACCGCTATCGGTTGATGAAAAGTGACCCCTTCGTGATCAAATGATTGGTCTGGCTCCATGGGAGTCAGGCATCCCGCGGCGCGAACACGAACCACGCGCCAACACCGCCGTCCGCTGGGGCGACATCACCCCTCCCTGGCTGCGGGAGGGGACCAAGTTCTACCTACGGCTGCAGATGGAATCCGGGCAGCTGACCTGGTCGACAGTGATGCAGCACCGCGTGAACATGGCACGCTTCGCCGCGTTCGTGACCGAGCGCGGAATCGACCACCCCGCCTTGGCGGACGGCTTCGAACGGAGTCTGCGCGCACTCGCGCTGGACTTCGGCACCTTCCTGCACAACTGGCAGCGCGAGACACCGGGCCGAGCCGAGGTTGGCGGCAGGCTCCAGCCGAGGACGATCAATAAGAACCTGCAGACGATCGAGCTGTTCTACCGGGTCATGACCGACTGCCGCACCGAGGCCGCCGGAGCCCTGAACGATGCGCGGTGGCTGGCGCTCACCGACAGCCATGCCCGCATGTTCCGCCCCGCCGACCGGCCCCGTCAGCGCGAGGTCCGCGAGGCCGACGAACGCAACTACATCAACGACACCACCGGCTACCAGGACGCCACCAACTCCTCGGACAGCAGAGGGGCATCACGCTCATGAACAAGCGGCCGAACGACGCAGTCCCGGAGACCGTGCCTCCTGCTGACCGGCGGATCGCCGCTCTGCGGCAGGCCGCACAGGACAAGCACCAGCAGGCAGTCCAACGAGCGGAGGCGGGCATCCGAAGGCTGGTCAAGGAGGGCAAGGAGATCAACTTCCGGGCCGTCGCCCGCGCAGCGGGCGTCAGCTTGGACTTTTTTATGCCCACACCGACCTGCGCAAAAGCATCGAGACCTTGCGCGGTCAGCAACGGACCGAGAACCAGTCTCCCCCGCAGGCACCCTCAGCTGACGACGGCACCGTGATTCATACCCTTACCGAAGCCCTCCGCCGTGAGCGCACCACCCGCCGAGAGCGCGTCCAAGAGCTCGAACAACGACTGGCCGCGGCACACGGCGAGATCCTGCGCTTGCAACGCGTGATCCAGTCGCATAACCCGAGACCGTGACAGCACTCGCCTGGCTCCAGAGCTCACGATCCAGAACGCAATCCCAGAGCACTGTGCTCCACCACACCCGTGGGAAGATCACTCTTCCCCGAAGCCCGAGCAGTCAGCTCCACGAGTCCGGCCCGGAGGTCGACGGCTGGCTCACCAAGGACGATCGCGCTGATGACCAGCTCCATCATCAGACGGTCGTACTCGTCGCCCATGCTCCGATAGCGCTCCCCATCCGCCTCCACCACAGCAGAGGCGATCCTCCTCCCACCACCAGCAACGGGGGCAAAGGACACCTCATAGACGCCGCGACCGGTCCAACTCCGGTGCATGAAAACGACATCGCCTTCGACGAAGACGTTCCACTTCTCATCCATGCCCCGGGCCCGATATCCGCGCCGGATCCCGTCCCAGTCCTCGTCAGACCAGACACGATCGGGCAACTGAGGCACCGGCATGGGCGCGTTAATCGGATGGAGGCGCCGGAACGACTCTCGGGTGAGCGTGGCATCAGCAGTCATGACGTGATCCTACGGATGCACCACTCCAACAGGACAGCGCCTTACCCCCAACTGGGCAGAGGGTGAACCTCAGCCGCCTTTCGGACGCGTCCGCAGCTTCCAACTCAGGCTCCGTCGCCGGATTCGATCGAAGACTTCGCGGCCCCGCGGCCACTGGTCTTCACGTTCTGCCAGGATCAGGGCCTCGTCGATCTCTGGTGACCGCCCCATCTTCCGGGCCGCAGCACCAAGAGCGCTTCCTGCCCCAAGGACGGGTTCCTGCTGTCGCTGGAACAAGTTCCGCCCCCAGATATAGAGACGCTCATTCGTCGCCAGCGTCGTGAGTGCTCATCCGCTGAACAGTAGGTCAGCATGTCCCCCGCCGTCACCGTGATTCCGGACCGGGCAGGCGGCCGGGATCGACGCGGTCGGCGGGGTAGATCACGGTGGCTTCGGGGTCCATGCCGAACGCGGTGGCGACGAGTTTGGGGTCCATGGTGGTTAGGTCGAGCAGGCGAGTGCAGCGGATCACGCGCGGGGAAGCCGCAGGCATCCAGAACGTGGCTGGGATAGGCGGTGGATGCCGGTCCCCGGCCGGACTTCGTCTGGCGAGTGACCATCACGCGGGGATTTTCGGTCCGCTGGGCTTCGCGGTGAGCCAGGCAGCGTTCCAGCACTGCCCATGACGCCGGGTCCAGGGGGGACCGGATGCGGGCCCCGCGAGAAGTGGACGTCGGGACGCTCCAACAGGGATGCCTCCTCACCTTCAACGGCACCATCATCGAGACCGGCACCGACTCCTACCGCTTGGCCAGCACCCGAGCACGAGCCGAAGCACCCGCCAAGGCAGGCTGAATCAGCGGGAGCAGATCACGCTGACGAGAGTGAACGACGCGTAGAACGGCCCCTGGGAGAGGCCGGCGAACCAGCGATGGCCGCGATCTCGGCCGATGCGGCCCTCGTTGATGGCTTTCTGCATGTTGCGGCCGAGGCCCAGAGTGTGGTCCGCCTCTTGGAAGTCACGGAAGACCGGTGTCGTGGCGAATGCGCCTTCCACGCAGAAGCCTGCCTGTTCGGCGAAACGCGCAAGACTGCGTCCGATGGTCGCATGGCGGACCACTTCTGCAGTGGTATAGCGGGTGAAAGCGCGGCTCGTATCAAGATCCTCAGCGTCAACGATCAGGGTGTCCCAATCGGGTTCGGCAAGGCCGATTCGCGCGCCTGGCCGAGTTGCACGATGGAGCTGCGCAAGAGCATCCGCAGGTTCGGCAACATGCATGAGGACTCGGTCAATCTTGGCCCGGTCCACCGTGCCCGACTCGACGGGGAGAGCGTGCACGTCCCCTTCACGGATCTCCACCCGGTGCAGATCGTTCGTGCGTTCGCGAGCCCGGGCAAGCATGGCCGGGTCAGTGTCGACGCCGATCACTGTGCCCCTGTCCCCGACACGTTCCGCCAGCGCTGGCAGATCTGTGCCCGGGCCGCATCCCACGTCCAGGACGGTGTGGCCCGCCTGGAGATCCAACAGGTCCAGCAACTGCTGCTTGTACGCACGGCCGGCATCGCCGGCGGCAGCCCGCAGCATGTAGGAAGCCTGATCAGGCCGGGGCACGCCAAGAGTCGATGACATACAGGCCAGTCAAACACTCCGTTCCCCAGCTGACGTCATTTCTCGTCGACATCCACGACCCCTGAGATCATCAACTGCCGCCCGAACCCGCAGACAAACGCTGCTGCTGGAACTGAACAAAGCCACATGTGTGCGAATCGCACGGTACAGAGCCACTCCGGAGCTGTAGAGAGCGTTATTTCGCCACGCGGGGTCCTGCTGCCCTCGACGTGCACAGGGCCGAGGGCAGCGCCTTCTGATCCGTAGCTCTGGCGAGATCGGTCAGCGACGGCCATTCCGGCCGCTGCGAGGCCCCAGAGAGACGGTAGCGGACGGGGGCGGTTGCTGGGGTTGCGGTACAGCGCTGCTGTACTCCTACGGTGACTCGGTGGTCTTGTCGCTCCGGTGAGGCATCCCGCGGTAGATGACCCAGAGGCTGACCAGAACAAGCACCGCTCCGTCATGAGCGCGGTCAGTCAATGAACACAACGGTAACCACAATCGCTCCCAGGGCCGCCCAGGCTCCGGCGGCCTTCCTCAGACCTGGCACGGTGCGAGGCCATCGCCTGCACTCGGGGATCAACTCATGGAACGCTGCTGCGGCTCCACGGAAGTTGGTAGCCACTACCCCTCCACCGCCGATGGTGATGACGCCCCAAACCAGCATGAAACCGAGATCTCCAGCCACGAACGCATGGTAGCGATGGGGCCAACGGAGTCTCAATTGCCGTCCTGAACAACGGCGTTCCTCCCTCAACCCACCACTTACCCCAGCTCCCATCCTGTCCGCCTTCGACCCACACACCGTGGAGCGGGCGTGGTTCAGGGCGTCAATGTCGGCACGGACTCGGCACGTTCGCTCGCGAGGGCAGCGGGCGTGGAACGGTGCCGGACCCCGGGAACGGCCCGCCGATCGGGGGTACTTACGCTCCTCTCTATGCGATTCCCCAGAATTCTGACAAGCGTGGCCGCGGTGACCCTGCTCAGCGCGGGCTGCGGCACTTCGGAAACCGCCCAGGGCGGCGGCACGGACGACGCGGCGAAGGCCCTGCCGGTCGCCATTACCGGCCCTCAGCCGGACGTGCACATGCGTGGCGGCGACAAGCTCCGGGTCACCCCGGCCCCCGATCTCGGCGCTCCCTTCGTGAAGAAGGTGGAGCACGCGCTGCGCGAGGACGTACTCAGCACCGCCAAGGTCGTCGGTGAGACCAGTGCCAAGTGCCCCGCCGGAGTGACCCAGAAGGCCGGTGCGGTCAGCCAGTGCGTGGTGACGTACGCGGGGGCCGAGATCCCCTACGACGTCAAGATCAGCGACAGCTACACAGCGGGCAGCAGCATCATCTCGTACACCAAGGAGCCCAAGAAGGCGCTCCTGGTCGACAAGCTCGTCTACCAGATGATTAACGAGAAGTACGGCGCCGAGTCCGGGCGCACCGACGCGAGCAAGGTCGCCTGCGACAAACTCCCCGCCGCGAAGGCGTTCGACTACGGGGCCGACACCGGCTTCACGTGCCAGTACTGGGGCGAGCACGCCAAGAACGGCGAGCCGGGCTACCGGACCGTGCAGATCAAGATCGGCAGCAATAGCTACAGCTACAACTTCGAGGAAGTCGAGTAACACCTGCCGGAGCCTAGGCCGAGGCCCGTGTCTGTCAACGACACCTCTGCGTTCGGGAAGGGCCGACTTCCCGAACCAGGCCTGTACCGGGAGCCGTGTCGAGTGTGTCGAGCCCGGTCGGTTCACGGCACCGAGCCCTTCTGCATATTGGACACGGTTTTTGACCCGATAGACGAGTAGTCGCCGGCCAGATGCGCCAGCAGGCTCTCGGAGACAGCATCAATCCGCCACCCCCGCGGTGGTCCGCGACACCTGTCGCGCACCCGACACCCACCGGTACATGCCGCTGAGCTGGGCAACCGCGACGCCCACCGGACTCACCTGCCCCTAATACTCCAGTGCGGTTTCGTGATCTATCCGCTGGTTTCGTGGGCTGAGCGTCGTCGGTAGTGGCTGTGCCGGGCTGTTGCCTGGTGGCGTCTGCGCCAGCTCGACCAGTGCAGCAGTCTGGCCGGGGACACTACTGGTGGGTTGAGGATGGCGGTGAAGAGGTGACGGATCTCCGGAACGGTCAGCGATATTGGGTTGCTACCCCAGTTGCGGTGATGCGGTTCGGCTGGCCGGTCGGGGGCTGCATCGGCGGCCAGTATGACCAGCGCAAGCATGGCGAGCGTGACGTGCCGATGCCATGAGGTCCAGTACCTCACCTGGTAGTGATCCAGGCCGACCTGGCGCGGCCTGGAAGCACTCTTCGAAGCTCCAGCGGCTGCCGGCCACGCGGACGAGTTCGGCCAGCGGTACTGCGGTGGGTGACCAGCACAGGTAGAAGGCGAGTTCCCCGGTGGCGGGGTTGCGGCGGATCAGCAGATGGCGGTGTTCGCCGGTGCCGGTGTGGATCCAGGCCCAGTCGTAGTAGCGCGGGCCCTTCGCGCCGTGGCCGGCGCTTTGCCGGTGCCAGGCCGCGGCGGGCAAGCGGCTGGCGACCGTGTCCGCACGAATCGGCGTACGGCCGGAGTTGATCCGGACCCGGACGGAGCAGGCGACGGCCAGCACGTACCCGGTCTCGCGTGCTTCCAGGACGGCACGAAGCTGCGGGTCCTGCCCGTAGGCTTCGTCGCCCGTCACCCACGGTGCTTCCACCCCGGCATCCAATGCGGCGGTGATCATTTCCCAGGCCAGGCGGGGTTTGGTCGCGAACTCGGTCTCGTCGGGTATCCCGGCTGCCTGGCGGCGCTCGGAATCGGTGCACCAGGAGTGCTCAGGCAGGTAAAGCCGACGGTCAATCAGCGTCCGGCCCCGACCGGTGGCATAGGCGAGGAACACCCCGACCTGGGAGTTCTCGATGCGTCCGGCGGTGCCGGTGTACTGCCGCTGCACGCCCGCCGAAGCCCTGCCCTTCTTCACGAAGCCGGTCTCGTCCACGATCAGCACGCCACCATCGCCGCCGAGGTGGTCGACGGCGTAGTCACGAAGGTCGTCGCGGACGGCATCGGCGTCCCACCGCGCGTAACGCAGCAGCCGCTGCATCGGCCCTGGCCGGACGTGACCGGCCTGCTCGGCCAGCTGCCAGCAGTTCTTCCGCTCGACGCCGAAAGCAGTCCGAGCAGATACGCGCGGGCGGTTGCCCGCGGTTCCACCCGTCGGAACCGGCCCGCGATCCGAGCCATGGCCTGGTCGAACAACGCCTGCCACCGGACAGGCTCTACGCTATGGCTCGCGGCCACCGCACGCTCTTCAGGAGTCCACACAACCCCCGATGATCACGCGGTGGCCGTTCTCGCTCCAGGCCGGGTCCTGGGCAGTGCCGAACTCCTTGCTTCGGTCAGTCGGCCCCTGATCGACAAAATAGGCACATGGACAGCGAACCTCTGCGGATCCCGCTTGACCAGCTTCGGCACGCCTTCGAGCTGGCACTGCAACACATCGAAGCGTCAGCCGGCAGCGCGGTGGCGCTCGAACACGAGTACTTCTGGTCCGTTCCGGGCGACGAACTCTACGACGTCCCCAATGAACCGAGACGATCACAATCGGGCAGCTCTCCGAGTCATGGCAGCACCTTGAGGACCTCCTTGCCGATCCGAACCGGGCCGTGGGCCACCGCCTGGTCTGGCTCGCCGATGTCCTCCGTGCGATCGGGCAGGGCACCGCCCAGTAGCCGTCACACGCGCGACGCGACGTGGAACTACGAAGTCACACTGGAGTATTAGCTGGTGCGATGGTCCGCAGGCGCCACCCTTGTTCGCGGGCGTGCGTAGGTGTTGTCATGCAGTTAGACACTCACCGACCCGCGACGCTTGACGCTCCCGACCATGCAGTTCTGATTCCCTGCAAATGCTGCTCACGACCGTGTGGCAGTCCCGCACCCCGCATCGCCGGCCTTCCGCATGCGCGTTTCCATCGACGTGCTCCGGTCGTACGGGTCGACCTCGGGGCCGTCTCCCGGGCGCGAGGCCGCGCGCTCTGCGCTGAACTTGGGGGTGAGGTAGCCGGTGAAGGTATCGCAGCCGCAGTTGGTGGTGTCCATCTTGTAGGAGACGAGGGAGAACGTACCCGGCTCGACGACGACCTTCGCCGGGTCGTCCCAACTCATCACGACCTCACGGCGCACGATTGTGCGCGCGACTTCGTCGCTTCCCGCTGCAGCGCGCACGACCGGATATACGTACGTGACATCGGTGGTCACCTCGACCGCACCGCGCTTACCTTCTTGGTACGTGATCCGCCCTCGTGTCTTGACCACATCCCCGACAAGCCGGACCTTCGTCTTCTCGAACCGGCTGAACAACAGGAGAGGATCGTTCTTCTGACTGGGCGCACGGAACGCGGTCGTCAGGTAGTCCTGGACATCCTGCTGATGAGGATTGAGTAACGCAATCGCATTCCTCGGCTGTTCCCCGCGCAGCACACCAGGATCCAGACTGGACGCGGTGAGGAAGTCCCGGGTCTTCTTGAGTGCCTGCGCGACCTGCCCCTTGCTCATCCAGCCTGTCGCGCGTGCCTCAGGCAGGCCGATCCCAGCCGTCCCGTCACCCCACTGCGCAGCGGGCGACCCCGTGAACGGCTGCTCCATGGTCGGACGTTGGGCTGCCGCTTCTGTCGGCGGCGGTTGATCCGGACGTTTCGACTCCACGGCGAGCGGCGCACTCTCGCCGCCTCCGCCTCCGCCTCCGAACCATCCAGCCACCCGCCCTGTATCCAGCGCCACGATCAGCAAGGCGACCGCAACCAGCAGACCGATCGCGTACCAGCCTTTACCTCCTTGCCGCCGGGCCGGTTGGTGACTCCGCCACGGCTCCGGTCGGTCGGTCTCCTCCCGTAACCGCCGTGCCACCATCCGGGCCCGCGCCGACGGCTCCTCGGGCGCGCCCTTGGTCCCCGCCTCGGCTTCACGAAGGAAGCGCTCCCACTCTTCGTCCGGTATGGGCTCCCCGCCCTTGCCCACGATGGGCCCCGCCCTTCCCACGCACCCGGCCCCTCCCCAGGGCTGGTCATCTTCCGTGCATCATCACACAGCTCAGTTTGGCTCCGTGATCGCCGTCGGTGTGGGCCCCTCACCGCGGCCGAGGTCGCGCCCCGCGTCGTGATGGAAATCCTCGGACACAGCCAGATCAGCATCACCATGGACGTCTACACGCACGTCGTCCACGACACGCAGCGCGAGGCCATCAGCCACATGGACCGGCCGCTCAAGAGGGACCCCCGGCCGTGAGTGACCGCCCCCGTTGATGTCAAAAGTAGATGTCAAAGGCCCCGGACGTGATCGGTCCGGGGCCTTTGCGCTGGTGCCCCCGGCAGGAGTTCGATCCGAGCCCGCTCCGGCTGCTGCCGTCGACCGGCGCGACGGCCGGACAGGGATGCTGGCGTACGCTCTCGTCCGGCGTCGTTGATGTCAGCCGTGGATGTCAGAAGCCTTCGGATCCGTAGCTCAGAGTGGATCGGACATTTGATCGCCAGCCTTCGTGCTTGGACGCTGTGGTTGCGGTACTCCGCTACTGAACAGATGGCGTTGATCGCTCTTCCCCGACGCGTCGCGATTTCGTAGAGTCCGGTCATTCGAGACTGCCTCTGGGGGGCGTGTGGCTGTTCCTGCAGCGCGGCGTCGTGTCATCCGCGGCGTTGGCTCGTTCTTGAAAGAACTTCTGGGAGAGCTCGCCGGAGAGGTAGTGCTGACGGTGGTTGCCTGCCTGGCTCTGGCGGGTCTGGCTCTGGCATTTGTCTGGGGATGGGAGCGCAGTCCGCTTGTCACCGGGGGTGTAGGTGGTGCCTTGCTGGCCTTCCTCGGCTATGGCGGCTGGGAGCTGCTTCGTCCCGCCAGGCCAGGGCGGCGCGGGCGACTGGCTGGCGTGGCGGCCGCCACATTTGCCGTGGCCGCCCTATTCATCGCCTACGCCTGGTCCTGCACTTGCTCCTGAACGGTCACGCTAGACACAAGCTTGGCAACGCTTGGCAGCCGTCGTGGAGGATGGGGCGTGGACCTCTTCGTCCCGAAGGAACTTGGGCGGGCCCTTGGCCTTGGGTTGGCGCGCCTCTCACCTGCTACGACGGTCCGCAGACGTCCGCGTTTGCCTGCGGCTGTTCGTCGGCGTTGTCACGCAGTCAGACACTCACTTGGTGGCCGAAGAAGTGACGCGGTACCTTCCTGACCTGCACGCACTCCAGCTGTCGCCCTTCTGGCCTGCGGGTTAGCGGTCGGCGGCTGTCGTCGCCTGCCATCGTTGAGTCCCATCGCACGGCCCAGAGACGGCCCCAGTCGGATGTATCGGGGTCGCGGCCACCGTCTGGCTGTTCCCCGGGGGTTGTCAGCACCAGGTGGCAGGATGCCGTGCCATGACCGCACCGATCAGTGAGTCGTGGACGCGAATCGAGAACTGGCTGGCCGAGCACGCCCCGGCGACCTACGCCGCGCTGGCGCCGCCCGCGGATCCGGCGGACATCGCCGCGACCGAACGCGTCATCGGTCGGCCAATACTGAGGCCCTTGGTGATGTCGCTACTGCGGCACGACGGTCTCCTCGATCAACGGGGCTCGCTGCTGCCAGGGTTCTACAGACCGATGAGTGCACGCGAGATAGCGGCCGCGTGGCAACTTTTCACCGGCTTCTACGACAAGCGCACGGCGGATGAGGAAGGAGAGGAGGTGGACTACGACTTCATGAAGATCGGGGCCAGCCGCGTCCTGTACGGACATCCGCAGTTGATCCCCATCGCGCGGGACGTCGGCGGGGGTTGCCTCGTACTGGACCACCGTCCCGAGATCGACCGGGGGCGCGTCCACGAAGCCGAAGTTGTGGAAGGCATTATGCGCGTATCACACGAGATGTGGACGTCCCTGCCGCTGCTCATGGAGGCTATCGCCACGTCTCTCGAGACCTCCCAGCCCCTCAACGGCTACACGCCGGTAGTTGACGAGCAGCAGAGGCTGGACTGGGACTTCATACCGCTGCGCAGTAATCGGACCTTGCATCGGTCGTGACGCAGCAGCGGACAGTGAGGTCGGGGGAGCCTCAATGGCCGAGTCAAGCCGACGAGGCGCCGCCCATCGGTTGAGGGCGGCACCCCGCCTGGGACAGGTTCGAGCCTCATCCTTATCAGGCCGATCACGGGAGTTCTGCGGCCTCGTTTAACCCGCTCAGGGCGCCTGCTGGCGAGCCGCTGAGGTTCGGTGTTGACCGATGCGGTTCGCGCTTGTTGGTGTCAGGCGCTGATGTCGGGAGAGGCAGCGGGCTTGACACCTCGCTGCAAGAACGGTCCGGGAATTCGCCGGTCGTGACGCTGGTGACCACACTCCAACGGGATACCAGATGCATCGATCACCTGGGATTCCGAGATGACCTTGTTGCCGGAGGCATGTCCTTCACCCGCGGATTGGTTCTCGCCTCAAGGTCGTAGTGATTGCTGCGGCCACTGGGTCCGGCCCTGGCGCCGAAGGCGCTGAGGGCCAGACCCAAGGGGCCAGCCCGCGCTTTGCGCGGGCACCTTGATGAAGTAGAGAAAGTTTTATCCCGCTGGGGTGAGGTGCTTGCTGTCGTGGCTTCGTACGTGGGGGCCGTTGCCGTCCAAGGCGTCCAGGAGCCTGATCGCGGCTGGCTGCCGTACTGGCTGGACAACGTCATCAAGCTTCGGCGGAAGCTCAGTGCGTACGACAAGTACGAGGCGCATGTTCGGCTGTACCTGATGCCGTTGACCGGTTCCAAGTGGCTCGAATCCCTCGGTGTCGCTGACGTACGCCGCTTCCTCGTCCGCCTGGAGAAGGAGATCACTGCGGCAACCGCCAGGGAGTCTCACCGCGTCCTGAGGTCGGCGCTGTCCTCCGCCTGTCGGGAGGAGGCGGCAGGCAGCTGCTCGTGCCAAGGCAGGGGAGCAGTGGCAGGAATCCGGCTACGTCTTCACCACCCGCACCGGCCGCAGGTCGAGCCGCGGAACGTCTACCGCTCCTTCACCCGCGTCGCAGAGTCCGCCGGCCTTCGCGTGATCCGGCTGCATGATGCCCGGCACGGCACCGCCACCCTCCTCACGGCGGCCGGAGTCGCGCCCCGCGTCGTGATGGAGATCCTTGGGCATTCCCAGATCAGCATCACCATGGACGTCTACACCCATGTCGTCCAGGACACGCAGCGCGAGGTCATGAGCCACATGGACCGGCTGCTCAGGAGGCGTCCCGGTCGTCAGTGACCGCCGCCGTTGATGTCATCCGTGGATGTCAAAGGCCACCCCTCAACGTTGAGGGGTGGCCTTTTCGCTTGTGCCCCCGGCAGGATTCGAACCTGCGACACCCGCTTTAGGAGAGCGGTGCTCTATCCCCTGAGCTACGAAGGCGGGGATCTATCGGAAAACGTGTCTAAAACCGTTGATCGACAGCGCGGCGCCCGACCTGTGGGGTCAGCCACCGTCGGACAGTGTAGCGGGTGGCGCTTGATCGGCATCGGACTACGTATGGTGCACGGAACCTCACTCGGCTCAGGCGGCCTGCAGTCGATTGATCACGGTCCGGGCGACGGAGTTGTCGAGCCACTCCCCGCCGACGGCCCCGCCCCACTGTCGCTGACCGAGTTCATCGCCCGGGCGCAACAGGACGACAACCACAGTCTCAGGGGCTGGGCGTGCTCTGCCTGCCGCTCTACAAGGGGCGCGCGGCGAACAAGTTCGGCATTCTGACCGGCCAGATCATCGCCGTCGACACCCCGCAGATGTCGTGGCTCATCGGCACGTCCGTGGTGGTGCTCATCGCTCTCGCGATCGTCTGGAAACCGCTGACCTTCGCCAGCGTCGATCCGGAGGTGGCCGAGGCACGCGGCGTCCCCATACGCGCGCTGTCCTTGGCATTCATGCTGGTCTTCGGGTTGGCCGTCGCTCTGTGCGTACAGATCGTCGGAGCGCTGCTGGTGCTCTCGCTCCTCGTCACGCCAGCGGCGGCCGCCGCGCGGGTCACGGCCTCCACCGTCCTGCTCCCCATGTTGAGCGTCGTCTTCGCACTGGTCTCGATGGAGGGAGGGATTCTGCTCGCTCTCGGCAGTGCGGTCCCCATCAGCCCGTATGTCACGACGATCTCCTTCGTGATCTACCTCGCGTGCCGCCTGGCGACCATGAGGCGGGACAGGGGTCGGGCAGGGCGAACGCCCCGGGCCGTGCGCCCTGCACCACCCGCACCGGAGAAGCCCGCAACGCGGGTCTGACTGCACGCTCGTCGCCGCCCGACACTGCTTCGTCGCTGCCCGTCGCCGCCCGTCTCGGTTCGCCCCGGCGCGCGGCACGGGCGCAGACTCGAAGGGGGTCCGTCATTCGACGGGGGCCATTCGGCAGAGACGGAAGGAGCCCTTCATGCATCCCCTCGCTCTCGCCGGTTCCGCAGCCGGGCGCCTTGCCCACTACGCCATCTCCGGAGTCCTGGGCGGCCTGATCATCCGAGGGGTCTCCAAGCGCCTCCCCGACGGCACACCCGCGGTCCGCAAGGCCCTCGTCGGAGGTATCGCGAACGGCATCGTCGTCGGCCGCTGGCTCGCCTCGGCAGCCGAAGAGGCCCGGCTCCAGGCCGGTGACATGATCGCGGAAGCCAGGACCACACTGGGCGAGGAGGCACCGCCCCCGTCGGCGGTCAGCGTCGACGACAACGATCACGGACACGAGCACTGATCATGTCCGGCGTGGTCGTGTGCTCGGTCGCCGCAGGCCGGGCTCGTCTGACCGTTCCCTGGGTACGGGCCCGACCGGGCAGCGCGGGACTGGTCGACGATCGGCTGACCGGCATCAGCGGGTTCCGAGCCCTGCGGATCTTCCCGCGTACGGGGAGCGTCGTGATCTGGATGGCGCCGGACCGGCTGGACATCGACCGGCTGGTTGCCGCGCTGGAGGAGGCCCCGCCCGCGTCCGCGCCCGCCAGACCCACCCGCTCCACGCCCGACTCCTCCACCGGCGAGGTCGCCCGTCTGGTCGTCGGAGGCGCGGTCCTCGCGCTGGTGGCTGTGCGCCGCCTGCTGCGCCGGCCCCGGATCACCTTCGGTTCCTCCGGGTTCCTCGGGGTGGTTACGGTATTCACCGGTCTGCCCTTCTTCCGGGGTGCGCTGCGCTCACTGCGCGGCCACAGTTCTCCCGGGACGGACGCCCTGGTCACGGCGGCGACGGTCATCTCGTTGGTGCTGCGTGAGAACGTCGTGGCCCTCACCGTGCTCTGGTTGCTGAACATCGGTGAGTTTCTCCAGACCCTGACCCTGCGTCGTACCCGGCGTGCCATCGAGGAACTGCTCACCATCGGCGAGCAGAGGGTCTGGCTCGTACGGGACGGGGGCGTCGAGGTCGAGGTGGCGCTCGAGGACGTCGGGCCCGGGGACGTCGTCGCCGTATACGAACACCACCGCATCCCGGTCGACGGACACGTCGACTCCGGAGAGGCCCTGGTGGACCAGGCCGCGATCACCGGTGAGGCCCTGCCCGTCTATGCCCGGGCCGGCACACACGTCTACGCCGGGACGATCGTCACCTCCGGTTCGCTCACGGTCCGCGCCACCTCGGTCGGCCGGGACACCACGGTCGGCCGGATCATCAGCCGGGTCGAGGAGGCCCAGTCCGACCGGGCGCCGATCCAGACCGTGGCCGCTCGCTTCACCCGGCGCTTCGTCCCCGTCTCCTTCGCCCTGGCCGCGCTGACCTACGTGTTCACCCGCGACGCGCGCCGTGCGATGACCATGTTGCTGATCGCCTGCCCCTGCGCGGCCGGCCTGGCCACGCCGACGGCCATCAGCGCCGCCATCGGCAACGGAGCGCGCCGCGGCACCCTCATCAAGGGCGGCACCCACCTGGAGGGCATCGGCCGGGTCACGGCCGTCGTGTTCGACAAGACCGGCACGCTCACCTTCGGGCGCCCCCTGGTCACCAGCGTGGTGACCCTCAACGATGCCTACACCGCCGACCAGGTGCTGAGCCTGGCCGCATCCGGAGAGCTGCACGCCCGGCACCCGCTCGCCCAGGCCATCGTCGCCCGCACCGAGGAACAGCATTTGCACGTGCCCATCCACCAAGCCTGCGAGGTCGTCCTCGGCATGGGCATGCGCGCCGAACTCGACGGCACCCGGCTGCTGGTCGGCAGCCCCGCGCTGCTCCGCCAGAACGGCGTCGAACTGACCGACGAGGCCCAGGACTGGACCGAACAGCTCCGACGGGGTGGCAAGACCGTCATCTGTCTCGCCCACGACGAGGACCTGATCGGCCTGCTCGGGGTCTCCGACGCCGTACGCTCCGGGGCCGGGATCGTCATCCAGCAGCTGCGAGACCTCGGCGTCTCCCGCCTGGCGCTGCTCACCGGTGACGCACCCGAGACCGCACAGGTCGTCGCCGACACCCTCGGCATCACCGAAGTCCACGCCCACGCCCTCCCCGAGGGCAAACTCCAGCTGATCCGCGACCTCCAGAACGAAGGGCACACCGTCGCCATGGTCGGCGACGGCACCAACGACGCACCCGCCCTCGCCCTGGCCGACATCGGCATCAGCATGGGCGAACACTCCTCGCACGTGGCCCTGGAGACCGCCGACATCGCCCTGGCCGGCAACGACCTGCGCCAGGTCGCCGCCGTCGTCGAACTCAGCCGGCACACCCTGCGCGTCGTACGGCAGAACTACGGCCTCGCGATCGGCGTCAACCTCGCCGGCCTGCTCGCCGGCGCGGGCGGATCCATGAACCCCGTCCTCGCGGCCCTGCTCCACAACACCAGCAGCATCGCCGTCGTCGGCAACTCGGCCCGACTGGTCAACCACACCCCGCATCTGCCCCACACAACCGACGAGGAACTGAGGGCGGCTCCTCTGGAAGACCACCGCGTGTATTGACACAAGCCGCACGGGAGAGCCCCCGCGACGGCCGCATTGGGGCGTCCACAGGGTGGCTTCCGGCACACCGTCGGCCGTGACTCCGCCGAGTCACGGCCGACAGCACATCCGCTGAGAGGGCGGGACAATCACCAGGACGACTTGGTGACTCCGGGGAGGAATCCGGCGTGGGCCTGCTCGCGCATACGGACGCGGGACAGCCCGAACTGCCGCCGAATCGCTGCTGCAGGAAGCGGGCGGCCTGCCCGATGTAGTCGGCCCAGCATCCAGCCGTACTTGAGGCACTATCAACCCCCGGCAGTCGAGTTCCTCGACGGGGAGCGGGGTGTAGTGGGTCTGTCCGTCGACAGTGATGCGGCGTTCGCTGTTCGCTGCTCCCGGTCGTTCGGGGACCGGTTTCGGACAGAGCCGAAGGTGCGCAGGGTGGGGGAGTGGAGGCGGGGTATCGCGAGGGGCATGACTCAGAGCTCGTCCTTCGACGCCGCCAAGGAAAAGGAAGACGATGCGTTGCCCCGGGCACATGTTGATCTCAGGGATCCCAGGACCGGCCGTATCCGTTCTGCGGTCGCAGCCGCCGACGCGTCCGGTGTCGGTGCGGCGGTCATGGCCGCGCGGGCTGCTGCCCCGGGGTGGTCCGGCCTGACGACGGGGGAGCGGTCCCGCAGGCTGCTGCGTCTCGCGGCGGTCGTCGAGGAGGCCATCGACGAGTACGTGCAGGCCGAGCGGGCCGGAACGGGGAAGCCGGAGTCCGAGGCCCGGGGTGAGGTGGAGCAGTGTGTCGATCTCGTCCGTTTCTACGCGGGCGCGGTCCGTGCCGACTTCAGCCCCGGCAGCGGTGCGCGTCTGCCCGGCCGGGAGAGCTGGGTGCGTTGGGAGCCGCTCGGTGTCGTTGCTGCGATCGTGCCCTGGAACTACCCGCTTCTGATGGCGGCATGGCGCTTCGCCCCGGCACTCGCGGCCGGCAATGCGGTGCTGCTGAAGCCGGCCGAGACCACCCCGGACAGTGCTCTGCTCCTCGCCCGGCACGCCGAGGAGGTTCTGGGGCGCGGGGTGCTGCAGACGGTTCCCGGTGACCGTGAGACCGGCCGCCTCGTCGTCGGGCACACCGGTGTGGACGGCATTGCTTTCACCGGCAGCCGCGTCGGCGGCCTGGACGTGCTGCGCCGGGCAGGGCTGCGCCGGGTCAGTCTGGAACTCGGCGGGAACTGTCCTGCGCTGGTCCTTCCCGATGCTCCCGCGCACACCTATGCGCGGCTCGTCGCCGCGGCCACCTACAACGCGGGGCAGAGCTGTGCCTCTCCCGCCCGGGTGCTGACGTTGCGGGAGTCGTACGGGCGCACGGTCGAAAGGCTGGCCGAGGAGATGACAGCCAGGCGGGCGGGGGCGGACTTCGGGCCCTTGAACAACGCCGACCAGGCGGCACGCTTCGACGGGATCGTGGGCTCCAGTGCCGCCGGTATCCGGTACGGCGGTGAACTGGCCCTGGCCGCTGAGGAGAAGGACGGCTACTGGCGGCCCGGGATGGTCCTGGCCGACCTGCCGCAGGCGGACCCGGCCGTGGTGGAGGAGGTCTTCGGCCCCGTGCTCACGGTGCAGGCGGTCGATACCGTCGAGGAACTGCTGCGGGCGGCGAACAGTGTGCCGCACGCCCTGGCGGCGAGCGTCTGGGGCGAGGCGTCCTCGTCCGCGCTGCGGCTGGCCCGTGGTCTGGACGCGGGTGAGGTGTGGGTGAACTGCCATCTGGAACAGACGGCCGAGCTGCCGCACGGCGGGCGCAAGGAGTCGGGGCACGGTACGGACATGAGCGTTCTGGCACTGACCGAGTACCAGAGGCCGAAGACCATCACGGTGAACGTGGAGCAGTGAAACGCGGGGCGGGGCTCCTCGTGGGCCGAGGAGCCCCGCGGGTCCGGTGGGACGCGTGAGTGCTGTGGCCTGTGGCCTGGGCCGGGCGGGCCAGGGCTGTCGGGGCGTGTGGCCGTCACTTCGTCTCGGTTTGTTCGTCCTTCACGGTGTCGAACGTGATGCTGTGGTGCAGGCGGGCCACCAGGTCGTCGAGGTCCTTCGGGCTGTCGGCGGTCGCGACGAAGACGGCCGGGCGGGTGTAGGAGTCCGCGGCTTCGGGCACGGTGTCGCCCACGTGGAACTGAAGGTGGGAAGCGATCACGGACGGGTGGGCGACGACCTCGTCCCAACCGTGCACCGCGCGCAGCCGTCCGGGCGGTGCGAGGACGAACTGGGCGCACGCGGCACCGGTGGCCGGCGGGATGGGCTGCGGGGGCCTGGCGAGCAGGTCGTCCAGCAGCGTTCCGTACAGGCTGAATCCGGGCCTGGTGCTCTCCACGAGTGCGTGGATGTAGTCGCCGCCGCCGCGGTCGTGCAGTTCGCCGAGAACGATTCCCGAGGCGGTGACCCAGAACTCGACGTGGAAGATGCCGTGCGTGATGCCGACCGCGGTCAGTGCCCGCGCGACGGTTACGCGTGCTTCCTCGTCGGTCTCGTCGTCGAGCCCGGAGGGCTCCCGGTGGCTGGTCTCGACGAATCCTTCGCCCTTGCCCTTGCGGGTCAGTGCGAGGACCTGTGGCCTGCCACCGGTGATCACGCCCTCGGCGGAGTACTCCGGCCCGTCGACGTATGTCTCGACCAGGAAGGAGTGCGGTTGTCCCAGCGGTCTCATGGCGGGCGGGAGTGCGTCGAACTTGTCCACGGCCCCGGCGAGTTCGCCGGGGCCGCTGACGATGGTCACGCCGATGCCCGCGAGTCCGTCGCGGGGCTTGACGACCCACGGCCCGTCGCCGGTCTCGCGCAGAAACCGTTCGGCCTCGGCGATGTCGTGGCATTGGGCGGTCTGCGGCTGGGGGAATCCGGCTTCCCTCAACCGTTGGCGGCACGCGTCCTTGCGGCGGATGCGGAGCACCGCCTCGGGGGCATTGCCGGTGATGCCGAGATCGTGGGCCATCCACGCGGCGGGCAGTACGGACAGTTCCCGAATGGTGGCCACCGCGGCGATCCGGCCGCGGTTCTCCGCCGCCCAGGCGCGGCAGGCACGTACGTCGTGCACGTCAAGCGGCACCGTCTCGTCGACCTGGTCGCGTTGGTTCCCGGATCCCGCGAGGTTGTCCGGGGTGTCGGCGCCCAGGACCCGTAGGCCGCGCTGCCGGGCCTGGGAGATCAGCCGGTGGATCTGGTCCTGGCCCCACGGGGTGCTCGCGGTGCTGCCCACGACGAGCAGCGTCGCCTCCGGCATGCCGCTTCCTCTCTCTGGTCACGGATCGGACGCGGACAGTGCGCACTGTACTGTCCGGTGCCGCACCCTACGGTCCGGCGCGGGCCGGCGGGCACGGTGCCGGGCCGGATTCAGCCGGACAGCCGCCCGTTCACGGCGCAGTTGTGGCAGGGACAGTGCGGACAGCCCACGTCGTGCAGGTATTGCGGGGTGTCGGACTTGGTGTCGCACAGGAGGCAGTGCAGATTGCCGACGTCGCTGAGCACTTCCTCGTAGGTGACGACCGCCATGCGTTCGTCGGAGTGGACGGGCATGTGGGGGGCGCCCATGGCCAGGATGACGTGGTCGGTCACCGCGCCGACCGCGTGTGTGACCGAGCCCTCCACGAGGTAGATCTCGCCGGCTTCGGTGGGGTGGACGCGTCCGTTGTAGGTGATGGTGCCGCGGCCGCCGAGCACCGCGAGCAGGTGGTGTCCTGGATGGGTGTGCGGGGGGAAGCCGGCGCCGGCGGGTAGCCGGATCACGTCGGCACCGACGATGCCGTTGCTGACGAGGCCGAGGCCGGTGGAGTCGGCGCCGTGCATGGGCACGGGCCGCTCGCTGTGCGGTATATGCAGGGAGGTGGATCCGTCGCCGATGTCGGCCTCGGCCCAGCGGACGATCGTCAGGTTGTCCTGCCCGGGCTTCTCGGTGGTGGTCATGATGCGTCGGCCTCCCGGTCCGTGAAGTAGCTCGCGTTGACCTGGGTGAAGTGCGCCCATTCCGGCGGTACTTCCGCTTCGGGGAAGATGGCGTCGACGGGGCAGACGGTCAGGCACAGATCGCAGTCCACGCACCGCTCCGGGTCGATGAACAGCTGCCGGTCCTTGTCTTCGCCCTCGATGCAGTCGACGGGGCAGACGTCGACGCAGGCGCCGTCCTTGATGTCGACGCAGGGCTGGGTGATCACGTACGTCATGCGGACTCTCCTTGTGCGTCAGTGAACGGTCCCGTCGCTGGGCTGCTGCGGCATTGTGACGGATTCGTCCGGGGGGCCCTCGCGGACCGTGATCGGAAGGTCCGGGCAGAGCGGCCCGCGCACGCGGCTGCCGGTGCGCAGGTCGAAGGTGGCTCCGTGCCAGGGGCAGGACAGGAGACTGCCGGTGACGGTTGCCTCGGTGAGCGGCGCGCCCCGGTGCGGGCAGTGGAGCGGCACCTGGACGCTGCGGCCGGCGAAGCGGACGGTGAAGGTCTTCTCGCCGGCACGTGGGCCGGCAGGAGCGTGGTCGGTCATCGGTCCTCCGTTCAGAGCGCCAGGTCGGTGACCTTCCCGGCCCACTTGGCGTCGAAGGTCAGGCCCCTGCGGTATGTGGCGTCAGCGATGCCCTTGGCCCACTGCGTGTAGCGGTTGCCGAGGACCATGTCCCGGGGCCGGAAGCGGTTGTTCGGGCTGTACACGCAGCGGTTGAGACGCACGTCGGACAGGCCGTTCCAGTCGTTGCCGTCGTGGCGGATGGTGATGGGGAGTCGGCTGGCCAGGCGTATGCCTGTCGCGGCGTGTCCGCCGTGGTTGGCGTCCTCCGCGACCGCGATGTCGGGCAGGTTGAATCCCTGCGGGGCGAAGCGCATGACGGGCGCGTAGTTCTGCGCCTTCTTGACCGCGTTGTAGCGCATGCGCTGGGCGATGATGTTGTACATGACCACCCGGTCGGCCGTGATACCGAAGTCGGCCGGCTCGTATCCGTCCCGGAATCCCGTGTAGCAGAACAGGTCGGTGAACTCCATGGCCCAGGGCTCGTGGAGTTTCGTTCCCAGCGGGACGGTGAACACGGCGATGTCGACGGGCAGGTCGTCGGTGTTGGCCGCCCAGTGCGCGCACTCCTGCAGGACACGGGTCGGGGTGCTTCCGGCCTCAAGAGCCCGCTCCAGGAAGACGTCCCAATCCTCCCCGGTGCCCTCCCGCGAGGGGGGTTCGGCGCCCGTCTTCGCGTGCAGCCGGGCGCACAGGCTCTCGGGCAGCAGTTGCCTGCGCCGGTAGATTCCGCGCGGCAGGAGGAACTCGCGGCGTTCCCAGTTGCTGCCGTCGAAGTGCAGGCACCGCTCGTACGTCTCCTCCGAGCGCAGCCGCAGCGCCCCGAGGTGCCGGGCGTACCGCACCAGGTCGCCGTCCAGGAGATCGGCGGGGCTCTCGTCGGCGAGCCCCTGACCGTAGGCCGCGTCCTTGCGGGCCAGGAAGAGGGCCAGGGCAGGGAACGACACGAGGGACTGGTTCAGTTCCTGGAGGACGAAGCCGGCCTCCTGCCAGCACCACAGGAGCGTCACGAGCGCCAGGCGGGACTGCGGCCAGTCGGCGACCTGTTCCTTCGCGCAGTCTGCGACCGCCGCGGCGACCCCACGGTTGTCCAGCGCACCCTCGTCGACCAGGAGCCGCATGCGCTCGACGCTGGTGACGCGCCGTTCGAGCGCGGCGAGCAGCTCGCCACGCTCCTTGTCCGGGAGGTCCTCCCAGGAACGTCGCGCGGCCGCCGCCAGGGCGCCGACCGCGGTGCGCCGGCCATGCCAGAGGGCGTCGCGGGTGTGCGGTGCCGGGATCAGCAGCGCCGCGTCGCGGACCGCCCTCGCCAGCTGTTCGATGTCCGTGGTCTCGGCCTCGGTGACCACCGCCGCCGGATTGGTCAGCCCCATCTCCTCGGCGAGGCCGGACAACACGTCGTGGCCGGGGTCCTGCTCCTGCTCCAGTACTCCCAGCCACTGGGTCATCCGGAGCAGCGCCTGATCGACACCGTCCTCCTGGCCGAGGGCGCGGCACAGCAGATACCACCAGACCAGGGACGCCTGGGCGTGGGGGACCTTGAGGCTGTACCACAGCCGCTGAAAGCGTGAGAATTCCTCCGCGGGGATTCCCTCGGATTCCAGATCCAGGGGTTTGTTCCGGTTCCCGGCCCGGTCGGTGAACGCCCCCTTCCAGTCGGGTGTCCAGCGGCCCGCGGCGGCCAGGCCCAGGGCGACGATCACATCGTCATCGCCGGAGAACATGTCGAGTCGACGGTAGAGATCTTTTTCCACGGCCGCCGTATCCGCATCGTCTTTCCTGCTGAATTCCGGACGTGAGCGCAGTTCCATGAGCACCAGGTATGCCCTTCATGGTTCGTCAGCGCGGCGACTCAGCGCGCCGTGTATCCCAAGCGGCGGAGGCTGAGAAAAACATGATCCGGTCGTCCTGAGTGAACAGAGTGATTGCTTGCCGGAGGAGGAGCGTAGGAGGGCCGAAGGAGCCGGTCAACGGAGCCCCGTCCGGGGACCATTGGGTTCCGGCCATGATTCGGATGCGGCATCGGCCCATTGGAATCTGGCCCCTGAAATCAACGAATCCGACGGTCCCGGGAGTGTATTCGGCTGTTCGGGCGATCACCCCGCATTATTCGTAGTCATATGCCGGATGATGAGAATTGAACGACAGGTGACGAGAACCGTCCGTCCGCCGCCGGACGGCCACTCCGGCCGAAATGCGGCGACCGTGCATCGATACGCCCGGGCACCTGGATTTCGACGTCTGGTTGCTGGATTCTTGATCCGAATCCGGCCGGGCACAGGAAGACCAAGGGTGACACCGTGGGCAAAGGAACGATTCTCGTACTGGGAGCAGCGGGGATGCCCCCTTGGGGGCAGGACCAGCTCAACCGGCTGAGCGAGCAAGCACGCCGGCGCGACCTGCGGCTGGTCGGAGCCGACACGGCGGCGAACCTGGCGAAGGCCACACCGGAGGAACGCGCGCTGTTCTACGAAGCCGTAGACCTCGACGTACGGGATGCGCAGGCATGCCGCGCCTGGGCCACAGGCCGCACCGGAATCGACGCGGTCGTCACCATCGCGGAGCTGTCCGTCCTTGCCGCCGCGGAGATCTCACAGGAACTCGGCCTGCCGGGCAACACCCCAGAAGCGGTCCGCGGCATCCGCTACAAGGACCGGTGCAGGCAGCTGTTGCGCGAAGCCGGTTTCCCGCAGCCGGACTCGGCCGTGTGCCACGGGATCGAGGACGCCCGCCGCTTCGTGCAGCGAACCGCCCCCGGCCCATGGGTCGTCAAGCCGCGCGACGGGCTGGCCAGCATCGGCGTCTGCCTGGTCCAGAACCTGGACGACTTGCCGGCGGCCGTGGCCCACGCATCCAGCGCGTCGGCCGAGAAAGCCTTCCAGCAACCGGCTGCGGACAGCACTGGGGAACCGGCCCGCTTCACCGACGAGGCGCTCCGCGACACGCTGCCGTTCCTCGTCGAAACCCACGTGACCGGGACCGAGTACTCCGCCGAAGGTGTCTTCGTCCAGGGCGTGCCCAGGGTGCTGGGACTGACCCACAAGCAGATCACCAGCCGCTTCATCTCCACCAGCCAGCGCATGCCGTCGGGCTTGGACGAAACGGTGGCGTCGGCGGCCCGGGACACGGTCGAGCGCGCCCTGGCGGCGACGGGCATCACCCACGGCGCGTTCCACGTCGAACTGTGGCTCACCGGGCAGGGCGTCGTCCTGGGCGAGTTCCACATCCGGACCGGAGGCGACTTCATCCACGCCCTCGTGGAGCACACACGGCCCGGCCTGGAGTTCTACGGCATGCACCTCGACGACCTGCTCGGCAACACCCCCGACGAGGTTCCGCCCATGACACGGGCGGCCCGGGTTCAGTTCCTGTTCCCGCCGCCTGGCCGACTGCGGGCGCTACACGGCTGGGACGAACTCGTACGGCACCCCGCCGTGATCAACGCCGCCCTCGCGGTCTCCCCCGGCGACACCCTCGCGACCACGCCGGACTCCTTCACCCGGGCGGGCGTTTTCGTCGTCGGCGCGGACACCGTCGAGAAGGCCGATGCCCTGGCCGAGGACCTGTCGGCGCGGCTGGCATTCGAAACCGAACCGCTCCCCGCCCCGGCCCCGCTCAGCACACCGCGCGCAGCCGAGTCCAGGTGATGACCCGGCGCATCGGCCGCGCCGCCTCGGGCCTGTCGCTGAGCGTGAGGACGTTGCCGGACAGCGCGCAGGCCCGGGGCTGATCGGTGCCCACCCACTCCGGGGCCTGGGCCACCTCGATGTGGTGGACGACGTGGTCGCCGTGGAAGGACCAGGTCCCGGCGTACTGGTTGTAGTGCTGCTCCCACTGCGCAAAGCGTTCGCGTGGCCCGGTGGGCACCATGCTCACCGCCATGTGCCCGTCCCGGCTGTAGAACAGCATGCCCTCAGGATCGGGGCCGATCTCCGGCCCATGAGTCCTTCCTTCGCTGTCGAACTGCAGATACGAGGTGAGCCCCCAACAGCCGACCAGATCCTCAGCCCGCACCTGGATTCCTCACTGTCCTCTCGGCAGGTCTCGGCGGGAACACCGCACACCGGACGCGCAGTCGGCGGTCTGCCGCCTCCCGGGAGCACTCACGGAGTTTCGTTTGTCCCGGTTCTTCCCCTGTAGCGCGCAGGGCGCTTCAGGGCGTCACCCGCGTGGCTCATCGGTGCGTGTTTCTGTGTGCAGTCGGTTTCCCTTCCCGCCAGGGATTTCGGGTAGCTGTCGGGCATCCGCTGCTGTGGCGTCGTGCCCGGGGTGCACGTGCTCGGCGCAGCATGGTCGGGCGCGGGTGATTGCGGAGAAGGTCGCAGGGTGGTCGGGTGCGGTGATTGCGGAGAAGGTCGCAGGGTGGTCGGGTGCGGTGATTGCGGGGGGTCAGGGCCGAGTGATCCGGACGTGGTAGTTCCCCTTATCGTCCTTGTCGACCACGGATATGCGTATCCCGTTGGCCCGGTCGGTGAAGGTTTCGCCGGGCCGGAAGGGGGCGTCGGAGAGCCCGGCGTGCACATTGGGCAGCCGGGTGCAGCCGCTGCTGCCCTCGGTGCTGTCCACCATGGACACCGGCCCCTGACCGGTGTCGACGTTCGAGCTCACCTTGTAGATCAGCACACCGGGCCGGCACACCTCCTGGTCGTTGCCCGCCTGGGTCCGTACCTCCGCCGCGTAGCCGGACTCGCTGCTCAGCGGTATGAACGCCAGCTTCGTGCCGCCCCGGGTGGCCAGGGGCCGGAGGACGTGGTCGCTGGTGCCGGGCCGGGAGGCGCAACTGATCTGTTTGTTGTCCAGCCAGCCGAGCTTCCACTTGTGCCAGCCCAGCAGGTCGTTATTGGCCCCCCAGTCCTCGGACATGATGTCCCAGTGCCCGACCGCGCCGCCGCCCTCCGTGGTGTAGAGGTCGGGGAGGCCGAAGATATGGCCGTTCTCGTGCGGCAGGACGCGGTATCCGGTCTGTGCGAACGACCCCGAGCCGTCGTCCTGGCGGCTGTAGATGAAGGACGTGTTGGCGAGCGGGATGTTGTCCGCGTGCGGGGCTTTGTCGTTGCCGGAGAAGGTCACGGACAGGACGGTGTCCAGGGCGGAGGGCCCGGCGTTCGGTGTGACCAGGACGTTGACCAGGTCGTACGCGCGGAAGTTGACCTTCGGGTCGGCGATGGTGATCAGGTCCTGGACGAGGTGGCGGTAGCCCGGTTCGTACGCTGATCCGCGCTCTATCCCGTACTCCGAGAACGGCAGTGGCATCCGCAGCCAGGACTTCACGGGTGCGTGGGGGACGTAGGTGAGCCGCCCGTACGAACCGGTCCGGAACCACTTGGTGGTCTGCGGGAAGAATTCGGCGAACCGGTCCATCGCCGGTTCGGAGCCCGGTGCGTCCGAGAAGTCGATCATCAGGTTGAGGGCTTGAACCCTGCCGGTGGAGCGTGCGTAGCCCGCCGGTGTCGGCATGCCTTCCGACATCTGTACGCCCATGGTCGCCGTTATCCGGCACGGGGCGATCCCCGCCGCATGGGCCTCGACCGCCGGGCCGGCCGAGGCCTGGCCGGGTATCGGGAGAGGACTGCTGGCTGTGGCCATTGTGGCCATGACGAGGGCGGTTGCCGAGGTGAGCGCGATCGGGCGGCGGTGCTTGCGTATCCGGTGGCGGGGCTTCTGCATAGAGGCGCCTCGGGGTCCGCGGCAGTCGGCCGACCCCGACTGCGCTCTGCGGATCAGCCTGGGACGGGTGATGCGGCACCGCTCGTTGGGTGCGCCGTTCGGTTGATTTTCCCGTTCCGAGGGTGTGGGTCAGCTCACATTATGCTGGGAAATAACCGGGGATCTTTTCCCCGTTTGCACCTGTGTCCCCACGGAAACGGGGAGGCGGTCCCCGGTTACGGGAAGGGGTCGCCATGAAGAACGAAGAGCGGCGTACCGAAGACGGTCATCACGAAGACCGTCGCATCGAGAGCCGGAAGAACCGGAAGAACCGGAAGAGCCGGAAGAGCCGGAAGGCAGGGACAGTCGTCGTGGATACCGTCACCCGCACCGCCACCGGAGCGGCGCAGCCCCGGACGACCCGTCCGCGGGCCGACGCGCTGCGCAACCGGGAACGGATCGTGACGGCCGCGCGCGAGATGTTCGTCGAGTTCGGGCCGGATGTGCCGCTCGACGAGATTGCCCGGCGCGCCGGCGTCGGCAACGCCACGCTCTACCGGAATTTCCCCGACCGGGCCGCGCTGACGCACGAGGTCGTGCTCGCGGTCACCTCCCGCACCACCGACCGTGCTCAGGAGGCGACGGCCGAAGAGGCCGATCCCTTTGCCGCGCTCAGTCGCTTCGTGCACGCGGCGGCCGACGAACGGATCGGGGCGCTGTGTCCGATGCTGTCCGGCAGCTTCGACAAGGACCATCCCGAATTGCTCGCCGAGCGTCGACGCCTCGAAGAGGCCGTCGAAGGGCTTGTGGCGCGCGCCATGTCCGCGGGGCGCCTGCGTACCGACATCGCCGTCGGTGACGTACTGGTCGCCCTCTCCCAGCTCACCCGGCCGCTGCCCGGCTTCGCCTGCCTGGGCATCGACCGGTTCACCCACCGCCATCTACAGCTGTTCCTGGACGGACTGGAGGCTCCGGCCCGGTCCGAACTGCCTGGAACGGCGGCGACCTTGGAGGATCTGCGGCGCCGCCATGACGCCCGAACCGGGCCCCTGAATCAGGGGCCCGGTGGCGTGCCCGCCATGCCTTGACCATCCCTTCCGTTTCACCGCGTGTCTTTTCACCGCGGTCTCCTTCGCCGACGGCCGTCTTCGCCGACCGTCCTTGACCGACCGACCGACCGACCGACCGCCCGTTCACCGACCTCTCGGTTCACGACTTCGCGCGTCCACGCGCGTCCTTAGGTGGATACCCCCATGTCAAAAACAGCTGATATCAGGCTCCCGGACCCCAGCCGTTGGAAAGCGCTGGCGTTCATCGCCCTTGCGCAGCTGATGGTCGTGCTCGATGCCACGATCGTGAACATCGCGCTGCCGCACGCCCAGGCGGACCTGGGCATTTCCGATGCCAACAAGCAGTGGGTCATTACGGCCTATGCCTTGGCCTTCGGTGGACTGCTGCTCTTCGGGGGCCGGATCGCCGACCTCTGGGGCCGTAAGCGGACCTTTGTCGTCGGCCTGATCGGCTTCGCGCTGGCCTCCGCGCTCGGTGGCGCGGCGCAGAACCAGGGCATGCTCTTCGGCTCGCGTGCGCTCCAGGGTGCCTTCGGCGCGCTGCTCGCCCCGGCGGCCCTGTCGCTGCTCGCCGTGATGTTCACCGACGCCAAGGAGCGCGCCAAGGCGTTCGGCATCTACGGTGCGATCGCCGGTGGCGGTGGCGCCGTCGGCCTGATCCTCGGCGGTTTCCTCACCCAGGCGCTGAACTGGCGCTGGACGTTCTTCGTCAACATCCCGTTCGCGATCGTCGCGGCCGCAGGCGCGTACTTCGTGATCCGCGAGCCGTCCGGCAGCCGCAACCGCTCCTCGCTCGACATCCCGGGCGTCGTCCTGTCCGCGCTGGGTCTGGTCTCGCTGGTGTACGGATTCACCCGCGCCGAGTCCGCCGGCTGGTCGGACAAGCTGACCATCGGCATGTTCGTCGCGTCCGGTGTGCTGCTCCTGGCCTTCGTCCTGACCGAGGCCCGGGTCAAGTCGCCGTTGCTCCCGCTGCGCGTCTTGATGGACCGCAACCGCGGTGGCGTCTACCTCTCGCTGGGGCTGGCCACCATCGCGATGTTCGGGCTGTTCCTCTTCCTGACGTACTACCTCCAGGTCGTGAAGGGCTACTCGCCGATCAAAACGGGTTTCGCCTTCCTCCCGATGATCGCGGGCATGATCACCGGCTCGACGCAGATCGGTGCCCGGCTGATGACCCGGGTCCCGGCGCGCAAGCTCATGGGCCCCGGCTTCCTGGTCGCCGCCGTCGGCATGCTGCTGCTGACACAGCTGGAGATCGGTTCCTCCTACACCACGCTCATCCTGCCCGCACAGCTCCTGCTGGGGCTGGGCATGGGTACGGCGTTCATGCCGGCCATGTCTCTGGCCACGCACGGCGTCGAGGCGAGGGACTCGGGTGTCGCGTCCGCGATGGTCAACACCTCGCAGCAGGTGGGCGGCGCGATCGGTACGGCACTGCTGAACACCATTGCCGCATCGGCCGCGACGGCCTACACCACCTCGCACGCCGCGCTCGGCGCCACCGACCCGCAGCTGCTGACGTTCCAGTCGATGGTGCACGGCTTCACCAGTGCCATCTGGTGGGCCGTCGGCATCCTGGTGGTGGCCTCCGCGATCGCGGTGACCTTCATCAACGCCGGGCGTCCCTCGGAGACCCCGGCCACCGGAGCCTCCGGTTCGGGTGCCGCCGACGCTCTCGAGGACGAGAACAAGGTTCCGGTCGTCGCCCACTGAGGACTGAGGCTGAGGACTGAGTACCGATGCGCAACACGCAACGCGTGACGTGTGACGTGACGTGACGTGAACGTGGCTCTGCCCCGGTTCCGCTCGACGGAACCGGGGCAGAGCTGTTCCGGTACGCGGTGGGTGGCTCAGCGCAGCCAGGGCAGATCCGCGTCCGTGCCCTCCGGCTGCAGCCCGGTGGCGACGACCTGCATGATCTCGCCCAGCGAGCGCACCTGCTCGTGCGTGAGGCGGTCGAACAATGCCTGGCGCACGGCGCTGACATGGCCCGGCGCGGACCGGCGGAGCATCTCGCAGCCCTCGTCGGTGAGGACCGCGTTCTGACCGCGCTTGTCGGACGGGCAGTTCTCGCGGCGCACCCAGCCGCTCTTCTCCAGCCGCGCGACGGCATGCGAGAGCCGGGAGCGAGTGATCTTGGCGTCCTTGGCCAGTTCGGTCATCCGCTTTTGGCGGCGGGGTGCCTGGGAGAGCTGGACGAGCAGTCCGTAATAGATGTGTGGCATGCCGGCATCGCGTTGCAACTGGCGGTCGAGGTGGTCCTCCACGAGCGTGGTGGCGTGGAGATACGCCCGCCAGGCGCTTTGCTCTTCGTCGGAGAGCCAGCGGGGCTCGCTGGGGGATGCCGTGGTCATGTACTCCACTGTACGACCTTTTCTTGAAAGTTTAACTAGATGTAGCTAAGGTCTCTGGAGGTGGAAACTTGAAGATTAAAGAACCTGCCTTCATCAGAGAGCGGCAAAAGACCTACTTCGATCAGCAGCGGATGGGGAGTGTCATGACTGTCACCGCGGAGCGCATGCCCGCCCTCTATCTCTCCCACGGCGCTCCGCCGCTGGCCGACGACCCGGTCTGGCCCGGCGAACTGGCCGCCTGGTCCGCCGGGTTGCCCCGCCCCCGTGCGATCCTGATGGTCTCCGCGCATTGGGAGGAGGCCCCGCTCGCCCTCGGTGCGACGGAGACGGTCCCGCTCGTCTACGACTTCTGGGGCTTCCCCGAGCACTACTACCGGGTGCGGTACCGCCCCGGGCGCCCCGGAGCTGGCGGAGAACGTACGCAAACTGCTGCGCGGCGCCGGTACGCCGGTCCAGGACATCCCGGACCGCGGCCTCGACCACGGGGCGTACATCCCGCTGGTGGAGATGTTCCCGGGCGCCGACATCCCCGTACTCCAGATCTCCATGCCGACGCTGGACCCGCGGAAGCTGATGGACACCGGACGCAAGCTCGCGCCGCTGCGCGACGAGGGCGTCCTGATCGTCGGCAGCGGCTTCTTCACCCACAACCTGGCCGCCCTGCGGCATGCGGGCGGCGGCACCCCCGGCTGGTCGGCGGAGTTCGACGACTGGGGGAACCGGGCGCTCCGGGCGCAGGACATCGACGCGCTGCTGGACTTCGAGCACAAGTCCCCAGCCGGCCGACTGGCCCACCCGCGCACCGAGCACTTCGCGCCGCTCTTCGTGACGCTCGGCGCCGCCGAGAACGAGCTGGACCAGGGCCGAAGCGTGATCGACGGGTTCTGGATGGGGCTCGCGAAGCGGTCGGTGCAGTTCGGCTGAGATCGGCGATGGTCGTCCGGAAGAGGGCCGTCACAGGGCCGGTGGATTCAGTTCAATGGAGCGGAGTGCGGCGGCGAGGGCCGTCGCGTCGCCGATGTCCAGTGCGGTGTCGGTGAACTTGATGGTGTGATCGTCGCCGTGTGCTGCCGCCCGTGCGAAGAGCTCATCGGCGGACGCGGTAGCCGGTGTGTACGGGGCTGCCTCGGCCGGGCCGTACGCTGCGGTGACCGCGGCGCTCGCCGCCCAGGCGGCCCCCAGGCTGGGCACCCACAGGGCACGGGGAAGCGCGGGCAGAGTGCGCAGCACGGCATTGGGCGCCGTTGCGGCATGCACCAGCATGATCGGTTCGCCGTGGCCGTGCGTGGCATAGCGGTGGGTCGCGGCCCGCACCAGCTCCTCCAGCCGGGCCCGTGCCTCGTCCGGGCGGTCGGTGAACCTCTGCGGCCACACGGGAAACGCGGTGAGCTGCGCCAGCCGGTCCCGGATTCCGCCGCTCTGCTCGGGCACCGGTGGTACCGCGTCCAGGGCGGCCGCGGCGCTCGGCGAGGGCGGGAGTGGTGCCAGCGCGGGCAGGGGTTGGTGGCGGGCGGCCCAGTAGCCGAGGCCATGGGCGAGCTCGGTGATCCGGGGCGCGCTCGCCTCGCCGGTGAGCAGGGTGCGTACGGAGTGGCCGACCCGGATCGCGGGGTGGGTGGCACCCGCCGCGATGCCGGGGAGCAGCCGTGGCCACCACTCGGTCAGGACGTCCCGCCAGGGGCGCTCGGCCGTCTCCCGCTCGAAGTACGCCGTCCAGTCCGCGATCCGGCGCGGGTCGCCCAGGGCCTCGCGCCAGTTCTCCGCCGTCACCCGGGACGCGGTGTCCGGCATGCCCTCCAGCTTGTGGCTGTAGTGGTCGAGCCATCGGTGCACGGCCGGTGCCTGACCGTGCCGGACCAGCGCCTCGACGGCCATCGGGCCGTGATTGCTCAGCCAGCCGTTCCGCTCGGGGCCCGCGGTGTGGAGGCGTTCCAGCGCCTCGTCGAGCGTGCCCGTGGTGTCGTCGGTGGCCCTGCCGGCCGCGCCGTCCGGGCTGACGATTGTGTCGTCCGGGCTCGTCGTGTCGTCCATACGGAAGCACGCTAGGCGCGGAGCCCGCGGTGCGTAACGGGCCGTGGACCTAGGCCCAATGCCGTTCGGTCCGAGGCCGCGGCCGGGTCGGGCCTAGGTCCACTGCCTAGGCCGGGCCGGGCCCTAGGAGTGTGGCCCCAGCCGCTTCTCGTACCAGGCCACGTCCCAGTACGTGCCGAACTTCCGGCCCACCTCGGCGTACGTACCGACATGGCGGAAACCGAAGCGCTCGTGCAGTCGGGCCGAGGCGTCGTTGGGCTGGGTGATGCCCGCGTACGCGCGATGCACGTCCTCGTCGGCGAGCGCCTCGAACAGGGATGAGTAGAGGAGCGTGCCGATGCCGCGGCCGGTGGCCCACGGGGCGCAGTACACGCTTACCTCGACCGAGGTCTCGTACGCCGCCTTGGGGCGGAAAGCGCTGCTGGTGGCGTACCCCAGGACCGAGGCGGGGCCGACAACGCGGACATCCTGAGCAACCTGAAGACGGTGCGGGCCGTCTTCGGGATGGGAACGAAGCCACGGCAGCCGCTGTTCGGGTGTAAAGGGGGCCGTATCGAATGTGAGGGCGGTCTCACGTACGTAATGGTTGTAGATGTCCGTGAGCGCCACCAAATCACCTTCGGTGCCCGGCCTGACCTGCACTTCTGTCTGGATGTTCGACATGTGCACTCCCCTCGCGGCGGCACAGGGTACTGCATGATCGCGAAAATGAATGCCAGGCATGGGAATTCTGTCCGGATTCCAGTCGTTGTTTCCATCGGATGCAGGGCACCCGAGAGGGTGTCGCGACCTACTCAGCAAGGGAGCACGCATGGCAACCCGTGCCGTCGCCCGTCGTTCGTCCGCCACCGGCGGGACCAGCCGGGCAAGCAGTGTTCGCGCCTCGAGCGGAGAGATCGCCGATCGCGACCTGGTCGGCATGTACCTGGACGAGATCGCGCGTACACCGTTGCTCGATGCCGCCAAGGAGGTCGAGCTGTCGCAAACCGTCGAGGCGGGTGTTTACGCGCGGCAGGTTCTCGACGGCGTGGTGGAGAGCGAAGCCGGTGGAGCCACGCGCGAGGAGCTGGAGGCGCTGGTCGCCGAGGGCGAGCGCGCCAAGGACATATTCATCCGTTCCAACCTCCGACTGGTCGTTGCCGTCGCCCGCCGCTATCCGCGGGCCGGGCTGCCCCTGCTCGACCTGATCCAGGAGGGCAACGCGGGCCTGGTGCGCGCGGTCGAGAAGTTCGACTACGCCAAGGGCTTCAAGTTCTCCACGTATGCGACGTGGTGGATCCGCCAGGCCATCACCCGTTCCATAGCCGACCAGTCCCGTACGATCCGGCTCCCCGTCCACCTGGTGGAGGAGCTCGGCCGGATCCGCCGGGTGCAGCGCGAGTTCAACCGTGAGCACGGGCGCGAGCCGGAGCACACGGAGATAGCCGCCGAGCTGGACTCCACGCCGGAGCGCGTGGGTGACGTCCTGGACTGGGCCCGTGACCCGGTCAGCCTCAACATGTCCGTGGACGACGAGGGCGAGACGCAGTTCGGTGATCTGCTGGAGGACACCTCCGCGGTGTCGCCCGAGCAGTCGGTGATGACGCTGCTGCGCAGTGAGGAGCTGGAGGACCTGATCGGCAAGCTCGACAACCGCACCGCATCGATCATCCGTATGCGGTACGGCATCGAGGACGGCCGTGAGCGGACCCTCACCGAGGTGGGCAAGCAGCACGGGCTGACCCGTGAGCGGATCCGCCAGATCGAGAAGCACGCACTGCTCGAACTGAAGCGAATGGCCCACGACACGGGTTTTGACGCTGCGGCATGAGCCCGAGTCCAGTAACCTCCGAAATGGGTCGCTTCGCGTGACCCCCTGAGTTGAGCCCCGGCGCCCACCCCCCCTGGCGCCGGGGCTCATTCTTTTTTTGTGTTGCCTCGTTGCCTCGTTGCCTCGTTGCCTCGTTGCCTCGTTGCCGGGCTGCGCCGTTGCCGCGTTGCGTGCCCGGTCGGCCGCGCAACGGCGTGTTGTCGCGCGGGGTCAGGGTGCTGTCGCGCGGCTCAGTCGGGCGCCCAAATCGCTCAGGTACTCCACCAGTTGCGACGGCTTGTGTGCGGTGAACTCGCAGTCCACCAGTGCGAGTCGGAGCGCCACCCACTCCAGCGAGTCCGACAGCACCGCCCGCAGCCGACAGCTGTTCCCGCCGGTCCGCTCCAGCGGGCCGATCGAGGCCGGAAGCCGCGCGGACACGAAATCCGCCGGGGCCGCGAAGCTCACATCGACCGCCATCTCCGGCTGCCGCCGGGCGATGGAGTTGCTGAGGAACTCCGCCGCGTCCCCCGTGGGCAGCTCGCGCGGTGTGAACCGGGCCCCGGTCGGGAACGGCTCGCTGACCCGGTCGACCCGGAACGTACGCCAGTCCTCGCGCTCCAGGTCGTACGCGACGAGATACCAGCGCCACCCCGTGCTCACCAGTTGGTACGGCTCGGCCTGCCGCTTCGTCTCGGCGCCGTCGCCTGCCCGGTAGGCGAACCGCAGCCGCTCCCGCCCGGTGACCGCTGCCGCCATCACCGTCAGCGTGTGCGGGTCGATCGTCGAGCCGTCGCCGCGGGTCAGCGGCATCGTCGCGTTCTGCAGGGTCGAGACCCGGTGCCGCAACCGCGACGGCAGCACCTGCTCCAGCTTCGCCAGAGCCCGCACGGAGGCCTCGTCGACCCCTTCGATGGCATGGCCGGCACCCGCCCGCAGGCCCACCACGATGGCCACCGCCTCCTCGTCGTCGAGGAGCAGCGGCGGCATGGCGGTGCCCGCGACCAGGCGGTAGCCGCCGACCGATCCGCGCGAGGCCTGGACCGGATAGCCGAGCTCGCGGAGCCGGTCGATGTCGCGGCGGATGGTGCGCGGGCTGACGTCGAGCCGCTCGGCGAGTTCGCTGCCCGGCCACTCGCGGGGCGTCTGGAGGAGCGACAGCAGATTCAGCAGTCGTGCCGGGGTGTCGGTCATGGGCTCAGCCTCGTGCCGGGGTGTCGGTCATCTCGTCAGGATGCCCATTCATTGGGCCACGATCTGACCTAATAGCTCTTTAGCTTCTTCAAATGACTTCTTCCACATCTCTGCCGTCCACGGCATCCGGGCCCACGGTGTCCTCGGACCCGTCGGACCGGCGACGCTGGTTCGCGCTCGCCATCGTGATGACTGCGGCCTTCATGGACCTGGTTGACGTCACGATCGTCAACATCGCCATCCCGAGCATCCGTCAGGACACCGGCGCCTCGTTCAGCTCGATCCAGTGGATCACGGCCGGATACGCCCTGGCCTTCGCGGCCGGGCTGATCACCGGGGGCCGGTTGGGCGACATCTACGGCCGCAAGCGGCTGTTCCTCATAGGTATCGGCGGCTTCACGCTGGCCTCCGCGCTCTGCGGCTTCGCCGCGAACCCGGAGATGCTGGTCGCCTCCCGTATCCTCCAGGGCGGCACCGCCGCGCTGATGGTTCCGCAGGTGCTGTCGATCGTGCACGCCACCTTCCCGGCGCACGAGCGGGGCAAGGTCTTCGGCCTCTTCGGCGCGATCGTCGGCCTCGGGGCTGTCTCGGGGCCGCTGCTGGGCGCCCTGCTCACCGAGTGGAACATCGCCGGACTCGAGTGGCGGCCAATCTTCCTGATCAACCTTCCCGTCGGCATCGCGGGCCTGATCCTGGGCCGGAAGTTCATCACCGAGTCCAAGGCCCCGAATGCACTCCGGCTCGATCTGACCGGTGTCGCCCTGGTGACACTGGGGCTGCTGATGCTGATCTACCCGCTGACCCGCGGGCGCGAGCTGGGCTGGCCGCTGTGGGGCCATGTGTCGATGGCCGGCAGTCTCCTGGTGTTCCTGGTCCTGGTGGTGTTCGAGCGGAAGAAGGCGCGCAAGGACGGTTCGCCGCTGGTCGAGCTGTCGCTGTTCCGGGTCAAGAGCTTCGCGGCGGGCATCGCCGTGCAGCTGACCTTCGGCATCGGTCTCGGCATCTTCTTCCTGGTCTGGACGCTCTACATGCAGATGGGCCTCGGCTGGAGCGCGCTGCGGGCCGGTACGACCGGTATCCCGTTCTCGATCGCCGCCTCGTTCGCCGCCGGGATCTCCGTACAGAAGCTGGTGCCCCGCTTCGGCCGCAAGGTCCTCCAGGCGGGTGCACTGCTGATGGTCGCCGGACTGCTGCTCTACATCTGGGAGTCCGACCGGTACGGCATGGGCATCACGTCCTGGCAGATGGTGCCGCCGTTGGTGGTCATGGGTATCGGCATGGGCCTGATCGTGGCCCCGCTGACGGACGCGGTGCTGTCCGAGGTGCCGAAGGAGCACTCCGGTTCGGCCTCCGGGCTCATCAACACCGTGCAGCAGATGGGCAATGCGCTCGGGCTCGGACTGGTCTCGGTCGTCTTCTTCAGCTCCATCGGGGACCGGCCGGCGCCGCAGCAGGTGGGCCCGGCGTTCGCGGAGGCGTTCCGGTACTCGCTGTGGTGGGTGGCCGGGGTGCTCGTGGTGATCTTCCTGGTGATGTTCGCGCTGCCCGCGCGACCGCGGCAGCACGTGGAGGGCGGCGACGAGGCCGTGGACGACGCGTCCGTGGACACCGTGGACGGGCCTCAGGCCGAACTCGCCAAGGCGCCCGCGCTGACGCCGTGACGTTCTGACGCTCCGTGCACCGCCACGAAGGAGTGCGCGGGTGCCCGCACCCTCAGGGGTTGTGAGCTGCTGTCGGTTTGCTGAGCTGGAGTGCGTCGCGGTGAGCGGGAGTGAGTCCTGTCGGCGGGTTCGCGGGGCGGGAACAGCTGTCGTGCTCGTTGGGCTGGGTGGCAGGTGCTCGGCATGGTGGGGGGTGTTGTGGTGGGTGGTGTGCGGGAGGTGGCCGCGCCCTTTGTGGTGCCGGGGCCTTGCGGGGTGGCGGTCCGGGGCCGTCTCAAGCACCTCACGCCCCGGGACGAGAAGGTTCTGCGTGCGGTCGGTGAGCATCAGGGCGCGCTGGCATCCCGTGATCTCAGGGCTCGTTGTGCGGATGGTCTGGAGCACAGCGCGGACACCTGGGCGTCGCGCAAGCGGGACCTGACGCCGCTGTCGTCGTCGCGGATCGCGGGTGCGATCACCAAGGCCACGCACGATCAGTGGGCGCTGGCTCGCCGTTGCCAGGCCGCGCACATCCAGACGCTGGAATCCGGGATCAGGGCGCTGCGGCACCGCCTGTCCCTCCCGATCGGGGAACCCGGGACGAAGCGGGCTGCGGGCGGCTACCGCTCCAGGGGCGAGTGGTTCCACAAGTCCCGCCGTCTTGCCGCTCTGGAGGCACGGCATGCGGCCGTTGTTGCCGACCGGCAGGCCGGGCGGGTGCGGGTGGTGCGGGGCGGCAGACGTCTCCTCAACACCCGTCACCACCTCACCCAGGCCCAGCTCACCGAAGGGCAATGGCGGGAACGCTGGGAGGCGGAACGCTGGTTCATCGCTGCCGACGGCGAGTCGGGCAAGCGGTTCGGGAACGAGACGATCCGCGTCACCCCGGACGGCGAGGTCAGCATCAAACTGCCTGTCCCGCTCGCGCACCTGGCCAACGCCCCTCATGGCCGGTACACCCTCGCCCCCACCGTGGCGTTCGCGCACCGGGGCGCGGAGTGGGCCGACCGCATCACCGCGAACCGGGCCGTCGCCTACCGCATCCACCGCGACACCGAACGCGGCCGCTGGTACCTCACCGCCTCCTGGCAACGCCCCGCCGTGCACACCATCCCCTTGGAGACCGCCCGCGCCCGGGGCATGATCGGCGTCGACACCAACGCCGACCACTTCGCCGCCTACCGCCTCGACCGGCACGGCAACCCCATCGGCGAGCCCCGGCGGTTCTTCTACGACCTGTCCGGCACCGCCGCTCACCGCGACGCCCAGATCCGCCACGCCCTGACCCGCCTGATCAACTGGGCCAAGCAGGCCGGTGTCGCCGCGATCGCCGTCGAAGACCTCGACTTCACCACCGAGAGGACCCGCGAGAAGCACGGCCGCAAGAAGCGGTTCCGGCAGCTGATCTCCGGCATCCCGACCGGGAAGCTCAAGGCCCGGCTGGTCTCCATGGCCGCTGAACAGGGCCTGAGCATGGTCGCGGTCGACCCCGCCTACACATCCTTGTGGGGCGGCCAGCACTGGCAGAAACCGCTGGCCACCCCCAAGCGAAAGATGTCCCGTCACGATGCCGCTGGGGGTATCGCGATCGGACGACGCGCCCTCGGACATCCGGTCCGGCGTCGGACGGCACCGCCCCCACACGACCGGAGCGATCGTGCGGGGCATCGGACCATCCAGGCCGGACCAGGCACCCGGGGGCGTGAGGGAAACCGCCCACCCGCAACGGACCACGCCCCCGGAGACGTGCCGCCGAACGGGACGAGAAAGCGGCAACCCAGCGCATCCAAAACCGTTCAGGATGCGCCCAGAACGCACCAGTGGGTCCAGGACTCACTTACGCACACTGGCTAGGAACGGTGTGGGCACCCGCATGTGTGGGCGTGGACCACCGGTCCCCGGCCCCGGCCCGCGGGTCAGCAGATGCGCGTACGGCTCTCCATGGCCCCGCGGGCGGACTCCTCGTCGCCGTAGACCTCGCACATGTGGCGGCCGTCAGGTGTGGCCGTGTGCTCGACCTCCCACAGGCTCGTCTCGCTGCCGTCGAGCAGCAGGAAGGCGTGCTCGTACAGCGTGAACCCGGCGTCCCGCCCGTCCACCCGGCACTGCCGGCCGAAAACCTGGGTGATGTGGTGGGCGAAAGCGGCGCGCAGCAGCCGGGCGGTCTCCTCGCCGGGGCCGTCGCTGTTCTCCGCGCGGCGCAGGACGCGGCGGGCATGGTCGGCGGAATTGTCCGGGGCGTACATCCGGGGCAGCAGGACCGGGGGAGCCGCCATCAAGACCGTGAGTATCTCCAGGTCGGCCTGTGGTCCGTCGTCCCCGAACAGCGGGACCTCGCCGAAGCCGCCGGTCAGCCGGGCAGCGGCGATATGGACATCGGCCTCGTCGTCGTACAGCTCGTGGTGCCGGAGGTCGGGCTCCGTCCGGGACCGCGGGTCCGTCGCGCCCCGGGGACCGCTGTGCACCAGCTCCCACAGGGTGAAGGGGGTGCCGTCGGACAGCAGATAGGTATGGCGGTAGGTCTCGCTGTGGAGTACGGAACTGTGGTGCGAGGAGTGCAGGGAACTGCTGTGGGCGAGCGCGGTACCGAGTCTCTCGACCGTACTGTCGGGCAGGTCGAAAGAGTTGAGTGCCCGTCGCAGGAGTCGCTCGAGGTGCTGCTCGGTTGTCTCGTACGGATCGCTCAAGGTGCTGTCTCCAGGCCGTTGCCGCGTGTTACTTGATGCGTGCTTAACGTAGTCCCTGGGTCCGACATCGTGACCGGGGTTCAGGAAAACGTATGACACACGCAGATGGTTCCTGGTGGTTCGTCCGAACTTCCTTACTCAGGAGGCGAGTCGGGGGCCGGGCGGCTGTGCGGCGACGGCCGTGAGGGGGGTCGGCGTGCGCCGTAGAGATCGCTGTACGAGGGGTAGCTGCCGCCGCCGGAACGGCCGCTGACGCTCTGAGCTGCCAGGACGGCCTTCACGATGGCACGGGTCAGGGCGTCCGCGCCGGCCGCCAACAGGTCGTTGAGCGCAGTCGGGTTCTGCGGATCAAGTGGCAGGGCGCCGGTGGCCAGCGCGAAAACGGTGTCCCCATCGGTCAGTAGATGTACGGGGCGGACGGCGCGCGCCAGCCCGTCGTGCGCCGTACCCGCGAGCTTCTGCGCCTGGGCCCGGGTGAGACCGGCGTCCGTGGCGACGACGGCGAGCGTGGTGTTGAGCGGGGGCCGCGCGTCGGCCTCCCGCGCCTCGGCCAGGCGCTGCCGTGCCGCACGGTGGACCTCGGGCGCTGGGTGCATCGGCGGTTCGGCGGCGCCGTACTCCCCGTACAGCACTCCGGTACGCGGATCGATGACCGAGCCTGCCGCGTTCACCACGACGAGCGCGCCCACTGTGATTCCGGACGCCAGCCGCACGCTCGCCGTGCCCACCCCGCCCTTGAGCTGTCCGGCGACCGCGCCCGTTCCGGCGCCGACATCCCCTTCGACGACCGGCGCCCCCGACTCCGTACTTGCCGCGTCCTCCGCCGCCGCGCGGCCGGTCGAGGCGTCCGGGCGGGCCCGCCAGTCACCGCCCCGCCCCAGGTCGAAGATGCACGCGGCCGGAACCACCGGCACCACTTGCGACGGATCGGGGCCGACCCGCACCCCGCGCCCCTGTTCCTCCAGCCAGGCCATCACGCCGGACGCCGCGTCCAGGCCGTACGCGCTGCCGCCCGTCAGGACGACGGCGTCGATGCGCTGCACCAGATTGCGCGGATCGAGCGCGTCCGTCTCCCGGGTGCCGGGGCCACCACCGCGTACGTCGACGGCCGCGATCGCACCGCCCTCGGGGGCGAGGACGACGGTGGTGCCGCTCAGCGCGCCCGCGCCCGCCACCTGTGCATGGCCGACGCGCAGCCCGGCGACGTCGGTCAGCGCGTCGAGCGGGCCGGTGACATCGGCCGACGCGTCGAGTGGGCCGGCCGACATGACCGATGTGTGCGGCGCGGACGAGGCAGACGGTGCGGACGGGGCAGACGAATCTGTCGGTTTCTGTGGTTCCTCCGTCATTGCGTGCTCCTCACTCATTGGAATAACCACTCGCGACTTACGACCTGTCACTTACGACCTGCCGCCCGCGTGCACGACCTGCCGCCCGCGTGCTCACCCCGCCACCATGGGCCGCCGGGACGGTTCACCCCTGCGGCCACGGTCGCGGCGCTGCCGCCAGGCCGGCCGCGAACACCGCCCACCCCCTGGTGAACGTACAGGTCAGGATGGCCGGCGCGGCCACGGGGGCGGCAGGTGCTCCGCGAGATCGCGACTGCGAGTCGTCTGACGGACTGCGAGCCGTCTGACGGACCGCGGTGCTGTCGACGGGCTGCCAGCCGGACGGGCGAATGGGCTCACCCCGCCGAGCCTTAAAACAGGACCAACCGTCCCATACGCCCCTACGGTGACGGGGTGATCGAGCAACCGGAATCCTCCGACGCAGCCGCGCAGCCCGCCCACGGTGCACGCACCGGCTCCGCCGGAGCGCCCGGCACCTCGCCGACCTCCGGCAGCACCGGACCCCGGGGCGCCGCGCCCCGGTCCGTCACCGCGCGCGCGACCGCGACCGGCGTCATCGTCTCTGCCCTCTTGATCCTCGCGATCGTGTTCGGCAGCCGGCTTCTGGAGAACTTCGACTCCGCCCTTCTCCCGTATGCCGTCGCCACCGTCTTCCTCGCCTTCGGTATCGCCTACCGCTACACGGTCTGGGTCTCCGCGCCCGCCGCCCGCCGCCTGTTGAAGCAGGGGTGGCGGAGCTTCTTCTCCCTGGCCAACTTCCGCAAGGCCCCTACCGCCCTGCCCAGGATGATCGCCACGTATCTGGGCTTCCAGAAATTCCTCGGCGCCCGCTCCTACCCCCGCTGGGCCGCTCACCAACTGATCTTCTGGGGCTGCATCCTCGCCTCCCTGATCACCTTTCCGCTGACCTGGGGCTGGTTCACCTTCACCTCCGGTTCCGGTGCGGGCCCTGGCTACGAGATGCGCATCTGGGGCTTCAAGATCATCGGCTTCGACTCCCTGGACGTCCTGGGCTGGCTGATGTTCCACGGCCTGGACATCGCCGCCGTGCTCGTCATCCCCGGCGCCTCGTACTTCCTCTGGCGGCGGATGAAGGACCGCGGCGCCATTACCGGCCAGCGCTTCGCCTACGACATGGTGCCGCTGATCGCCCTGATCGTCATCTCCGTGACCGGTCTGCTGCTCACCCTCTCGTCGATCTTTCTGCACGGCGGCGGATACGAATTCCTGGCGATTTTCCACATGGTGTCGGTGGTCTTCACTCTCATCTACATCCCATTCGGGAAGTTCTTCCACATCGTCCAGCGCCCGGCCGCGGTCGGCATGCAGCTGTTCAAATACACCGCGCCGCAGGACCAGGAGGTTTTTGGCTGCCGCCGCTGCGAGGAGCCCATCGACACCGCGCCGTATGTCGAAAACCTCCGCGGCACCATGCGCGACCTCAGCCTCGACTTCGACGAGTGGGCCGAATACTGCCCGCGCTGCAAGCGGGTGCTGCGTGGCAGCGCCTATCTCTCCCAGGTGAAGAAGGGCTTCAAGTGACCTCGGACCCGCGAGCGGCCGACCCCCGCACGGTCGTCCCGCTCGACCCCTCCCTCGCGCCACCTGGCACCCGGGCCTTCCGGGACGCGGGCGGCATCCCCGCCGACCAGTGGCACGCCGACCAGGAGGGAGAGACGCTCGTCCCCACCCACTGCTGCTTCTGCGGGGTCCAGTGCGGGATGTATCTGCGCGTTGACCGAGGGGGCAAGGTCTTCGGTGTCGAACCCCGCAACCACGACATCAACCGGATGCGGCTGTGCCCCAAGGGCATCAACGCGTATCAGCAGGTCAACCACCCCGACCGGCTCACCGCACCGCTCATGCGCCGCTCCCGCGACGAGGACTTCCGCGAGGTCTCCTGGGACGAGGCACTCGACTTCACCGTCTCCGAGATCAAGCGCATCCAGCAGACTTACGGTAACGATGCCTTCGGACTCCTCGGCGGTGCCAGCCTCTTCACCGAAAAGACCTATCTGGTCGGTAAATTCGCCCGAGTCGCCCTCAAGTCCCGGCACGTCGACTACAACGGCCGGCTCTGCATGGTCAGTGCCGCGGGCGCCAACAAACTCGCCTTCGGCATCGACCGGGCGGGCAACCCCTTTTCCGACATCCTGCTGACCGACTGTCTGCTGATCGCGGGCTCCAACGTCGGCGAGTGCTTCCCTGTGATGACCCAGTACGTGTGGGGAGCCCGGGACCGCGGCGCCGGCCTGATCGTCATCGACCCGCGGGAGACCGCGATCGCCCGTACCGCTGACATCCACGTCGCACTCAGGCCCGGCACCGACTCGGCCTTCTTCAACTCCGTGCTGAACGTGGTCATCGAGGAGGGACTGACCGACGAGTCCTATCTCGCCGCCCACGCCACCGGCTGGGAGGAGGTGAAGGCCAAGGCCGCCGAGTACCCGCCGTCCCGGGCCGCCGAAATCTGCGGCATCCCCGCCCAGCAGGTCGTCCAGGTCGCCCGCGCCTTCGCCCGTGCCCCCAGAGCCATGGCCTGGCACGCCCGTGGCATCGAACACCACTCGCAGGGCGTCGAGAACTGCCTCAGTGTGATCAACCTCTGCACCGCCACCGGCCACATCGGCAAGCCCGGCGCCGGATACGGCACCCTCACCGGCCAGGGCAACGGGCAGGGGGGCCGCGAGCACGGTCAGAAGTCCGACCTCCTTCCCGGCGGCCGGTCGATCACGAACGAGGAGCACCGCAGGCAGATCTGCGAGATCTGGGGCATCGAGGAGTCCGAACTCCCGCCCGCAGGCACCTCGATGATGGAAATGGTCTGGCAGATGCAGCGCCGCGAGATCCGCGGACTGATCGGCATCTGCAACAACCCCTTCGTCTCTCTCCCCAACTACAAGGTGGTCAAGGAGGGGTACGACGCCACAGAGTTCCATGCCCAATTCGACTTCTTCCTTTCCGAGACCGCCGCCAACGCACATGTCGTTTTCCCCGTCACCACCTGGGCCGAGGACGAAGGAGTGATGGCCAACGCCGAGGCCCGGGTGGTCAAGCACAACAAGGCCCAGGACCCGCCTCCCGGTGTTCGGACCGACACCTGGGTGATGTGCGAACTCGCCAAGCGCCTCGGCGCGGGCGACAAATTCGACTTCGCCGACTCCCGCGAGGTCTTCGACGAACTGCGGACCGCCTCCGCCGGCACCGTCAACGACTACTTCGGCATCACCTATGAACGGCTGGAGGAGACCGGCGGGATCGCCTGGCCCTGCCCCGCCACCGACCACCCCGGCACCCCCCGGCTCTTCGAGGACGGGAAGACCTACCACCCCGATGGCAGGATCCATCTGCAGGTCGTCGAGTGGCACCCGCCGGTGGACCCGTACGACGACGAGTACCCCATGTCGCTCACCACCGGACGCACCGTCGCTCACTTCCTCTCCGGAAATCAGACCCGCCGCCTGGGCGCCCTCGTCGAACAGACTCCGCGCCCCTGGGCCGAGCTCCACCCCTCCCACGGATTCCGCAACGGTGAACCGGTTCGTGTCATCACCCGGCGCGGCAGCGAGGTCTTTCCCGCTCTGGTCACCGAGGCGATCCGCCCCGACACCGTCTTCATCCCGTATCACTGGCCCGTCCCCACCGCGGCGAACGCCCTCACCATCGACGCCCTCGACCCCCGCTCCAAGATTCCCGAGTACAAGGTGTGCGCCTGTCGTATCGAGCACGCCGAGACGATCGACGAGGTTCCCGCACCTCCCGTTGCACCCGGTCATGTCGCCTACCCGGACGCCCAGGTCTCCCGTACCGACCCGCTGCCGCCCACGTCCCCCCAGGGCCGCGGCACCTCGGAGAGGAGCTGATCCGCATGATGGGCAGAACGATCTTCATCGACCCGGGGCGTTGCATCGGCTGCCAGGCCTGCGTCTCCGCCTGCCGGGAATGCGACTCGCACCGCGGCAAGTCGATGATCCACCTCGACTACACCGACGAGGGCCAGTCCGTAGCCTCCCTTCCCACGGTCTGCATGCACTGCGAGGACCCGGTCGCCCCGTGCGCCGAGGTCTGCCCCGCCGACGCGATCCTGGTGACCGCCGACGGTGTGGTGCAGCAGGCCGACACCACCCGCTGCATCGGCTGCGCCAACTGTGTCAACGCCTGCCCCTTCGGTGTCCCGAAGATCGACCTGCAGGCGAAGCTGCAGATGAAATGCAACCTCTGCTACGACCGCACCGCCTACGGCCTCGCCCCCATGTGCGCCACCGTCTGCCCGACAGGAGCGCTGTTCTACGGGACTGTCGAGGAGCTCCAGGCCGAGCGCCCCGGCGTCCAGGTCGCCGACACCTTCGTCTTCGGCAGTAGTGAGGTCCGTACCGGCGTCGCCATGGTCGTCCCCGCCGACAAGGTCCGGTGGCCGGTGCCCGGCGGCCTTCCTGTCGTGGAGATCAACGGGAAGGACGTCCGCCGATGAGCGTCACCGACCAGCCGCCCTCCGGGGATCCACGCGAAGCGCTGCGCGACCGGATCGCCGCCGACTCCCTCACCACCCGGCGCGACTACCTCCGGATCGTCACGACCGTCTCGGGCGGACTCGCCGTCGGCAGCCTCGGCGTGGCCAGTGGAATCCTTCCTCGTCACGGCGAACCCGACGACGCCAAGGCATTCGCGCCGAAGAAGATCACCAATCAGCTCCTTCCCGGTGAGTCCATGAGGCGCGGAGGCACCCCAGGCCGCTGAGACCGAGACCCCCGGCAGGCGGTCATGACCGATGCCCAGCAGCCCCGGAGCCAGGAGCCCCCGGATTACCCGGAGTACCACCCGGGCAGTGCCCGCCCCGAGCTCAACCCCCCCGTCCGTGAGCGCTATCCGCAGATCCGCGCCACCAGCAGCTACGGCGACCCCCGGGTCCGCCACACCGGTCCCGGTCCCGGCGCGGGTACCGACCAGGAACCCGAACGTTCCTCGAAACTGACGGCCCGGCTGGCCCTGGCCATGACCGTCGTCATCGGACAGCTCTGGGGCCTGACCGTCATCATCGACGCCTGGATGGAGGGCCACACCGACACGGCCTGGTGGGGTGCGGGCTTCCTCTGTCTGTCGTTCCTTGTCGTCCTCGGGCTGTGGCTTCTCGACCCGGAGGACCGCTGACCACCGCCGTACCCTGGATGTATGAGCACCGCCCCCGCCCCCGGCCCGCGCGATTCGAAGCCGACCCAGCCGGAACAGCCGAAACCCAGACCGGCTCTGATCTTCGACGATCCGCTGGACCAGCAGTCCGCGGACGATACGGACCGAGGGTGGGGCGAGCGGGCCCCGGCCGGTGGCAGCGCCGCCGATCTGGCGCGCTTCCTCGACGAGAAGCCGCCCCACCACATCTGAGCCCCCGCTCCCCGGTGGTCCGACGACGCTGCTGCCGGTCCTCCTGCCGCGCGTCCCGCTCCGGTGGCCTGACAGCTCATCAGGAGGAATTGTCAGCACAGGGTCACCGCCAGCCTGGCCGAGATACCCGCACCGGCCAGCGATGCCGCCGTGTCCCGGGGGACGGACAGCACGATCAGCGCACCGTCATCCGCGGGGCCTTCGGCCGGGGTTCCCGGTACGTCGGCCACCCGCGCGCCCTTCGCCAGCACCCGGGCATCGGCTCCGGCCCCCTCGGCAGCGATCACATCGACACGGTCGCCCGGCCGTAACAGCCGCACCGTCCCCGCATCAGCGATCCGGACCGGTGCGGACACCAACGGAACCGGCCGCCGCGCCCGCTCCGGCGCCGCCCCTGCCGTACCGCCTGCCCCCGCCCCATGCGTCGCACCGCCGCCCGCGCCGCCCCCGCCCACCCCCGTCGCGGCCAGCGCGGCAGCCGTCACGGCCAGCCCGGCGGCCAAGGCGCGGCGCTGCCGCCACAAAGTCCGCCGCATCCGGTGCCCACCACCTCCGCGCACCCGCAGCGGCTCGAACGCGGGTACACCACAAGGTGGGGGAGCCGGCACCGGAGGCCCCGGAGCCATGGTCGGAGCGGAACGTTCAGAGGGCATGCGCGGGGACGACGGGAACATGGCCAGCACCACCTGCCGTGAGGAGTTTCGGACGGACACCCCTCACGATCCACCGTCCACGAGTTTCCCGCCGAAGACTGTGGACGGCCCCGGCGTTGTGGATAACCCTGTCACCCACCCACGCCGCAACCGTCACCCTCGCACGCCTCCACCGTCACCCACGCACGCCTCCACCGTCACCCACGCACGCCTCCACCGTCACCTACCCACCCCTCTACCGTCACCCACGCACCCCTCTAAGGAAGCTCGATCCCCGTCTCGAGCCCGTCCAGCGCATGCGAGCACGGACAATCGCGATCCGCTTCCGCAGGCAGCGCGGCCACCACGTCGAAGAGCACCGCACGCAGCCGGTCCACATTGGCCGCGAACACCTTCAGCACTTCCCCGTGCGAGACGCCCTCCCCGGCCTCCGCGCCCGCGTCCAGGTCTGTCACCAGCGTCATCGTCGTGTAGCAAAGGCCCAGTTCACGGGCGAGGACCGCCTCCGGGTGCCCGGTCATCCCGACCACCGACCAGCCCATCGCCGCATGCCAGCGAGATTCCGCCCGGGTCGAGAAGCGCGGACCCTCGACGACCACCAGTGTCCCGCCGTCCACCGGCTCCCAGTGCTTCGCACGGGCCGCCGCCAGCGCGGCCCTGCGTCCCTCGGGACAGTACGGATCGGCGAAGCCCAGATGCAGGACGTTCGGCTCCGCGCCATCGGCCCGGGTCTCCCCGTCGTAGTACGTCTCCGTCCGGGCCTTGGTGCGGTCCACCATCTGGTCGGGTACGAGCAGGGTGCCCGGTCCGTACTCCGGACGCAGGCCGCCCACCGCGCACGGGCCGAGCACCTGACGTACGCCGACGGAGCGCAGCGCCCACAGGTTGGCCCGGTAGTTGATGCGGTGCGGCGCCAGATGGTGGCTGCGTCCGTGGCGGGGAAGGAAGGCGACCCGGCGGCCGCCGATCTCGCCGAGGAAGAGGGAGTCGCTCGGCTGCCCGTACGGGGTGTCGACACGCACCTCCGTGACGTCCTCCAGGAAGGAGTACAAGCCCGAGCCGCCGATGACACCGATCTCTGCGTTCGACATGCGATCACAGTAGCGGCGCGGGAAAACGCCGGGGACCCCGCCGAACGGATCGGCGGGGTCCCCGGGAAGCGTGGAGTTCGGCTCAGGCAGCCGACGTGCCACTCGTCGAGGACGACGAGGACGACGAGGAGGACGAGGAGGACGAAGAGGAAGACGCGGCGGGCGCGGAGGAAGCGGACGGCTTCGTGTCCGACCCCGTCGACGACGACGAGGAATCGGACGAAGCGGAACCGGACGCCTTCGCCGAGGACGACGCTGACGTGCTGCTCGACGACGAGCCACGGCTGTCGTTCCGGTAGAAACCGGAACCCTTGAAGACAATGCCGACCGCCGAGAACACCTTCTTCAGGCGTCCTTCGCAGCTCGGGCACTCGGTCAGGGCATCATCGGTGAACTTCTGCACCGCCTCAAGGCCCTCGCCACATTCGGTGCACTGGTACTGATAGGTCGGCACTTGTCTTCCTCCTGGCACTCTCACTCGATGAGTGCTAACAGTCGTCAATGGTAGCTGCTACGGGCCGCTGTTTGCAGTAATGCCTGTCACCTGCCCGGAGGGCAGCGGTCAGGGCTTGGCCGTCATGAGGGCCGCCGGCCTGAGTGAAAAGCTGCCACATTATGTGGCGGAGGAGTCACACTGACGTATTCCGCTGATGCGTCGATGCGAATGATGCGCATGAATCGTCACCCTCCGGCCGCGACAGGATCGCGGTGAACAGCGCCGCGTGCGGCCGTGATGGTCGCGCGGGCCGGTGTCAGTCTCGAACGCAGTGCCACCAGGGTGGCCAGCGCCAGCACGGTTCCCACCAACGGCACCACAAAACCGGTGCTGGCGCCGTGGGCGTCGGCGAGCCGCCCGGCGACCGTCACCGCGCCCGCCTGGCCGAGGGCGACCGAGCCCGTCAGCCAGGTGAACGCCTCGGTCCGGGCGGACCCCGGCACCAGCGCCTCGACCAGTGTGTAGCCGCTGATCAGGGCCGGAGCGATGGAGAGCCCGACCAGCAGCCCGAGCCCCGCCAGCAGGGGCACGGAGTGCACCGCCCACAGTCCGGACGCGGTCAGGGTGAGTGCCGCGTACCCGATGATCAGCCGCCGCCGCGGCCCGCTCTTCCAGGCGATGGCGCCGCAGGCGATCCCGGCCAGCATGTTGCCTGCCGCGAAGACCCCGTACAGCAGACCGTTCGCGCCGGGCCGGCCGATCTCCTCGGTGAAGGCGGTCAGCGAGACCTGCATGCCGCCGAAGACCGCGCCGATCCCCAGGAAGGCCACCGCGAGTACCCGTACACCCGGTATGGACAGGGCGGACGCCTGCCGCTGGGAGGTGCCGGACGCGGTGCCGCGCACCGCGGGCTGGGTGCGGTGCTGCGCGGCGAAGAGCAGTCCGCCGACCAGGGTCAGCCCGGCCTCCGTGATCAGGCCGGCCGCCGGGTGCACCCCGGTGCACAGCGCGGTGGCGAGCACCGGGCCGATGACGAAGGTGAACTCGTCCGTCACCGATTCGAAGGCCGCCGCGGTGGACATCAGCGGTGAGGCCTCGCGGCCCGGTGCAGCGCCCAGTACGGCCGCCCAGCGGGCCCGGACCATCGGTCCGATCTGCGGAACGGACGCACCGGTCGGCACGGCCGCCGCGAACAGTGCCCACAGGGGCGCGTCCGCCAGTGCCAGCGCCGTCAGTGCCGATACGGAGGCCGCGTGCACCAGGACACCGGGCAGCAGCACGGCGCGCTGGCCGAAGCGGTCGGCGAGCTTGCCGGTCTGCGGTGCGAAAAGAGCCATGGAGACACCGGTCACGGCGGCGACGGAGCCCGCGCTGCCGTACGAGCCGGTGGTGTGCTGAACCAATAGCACGATGCCGATCGTCAGCATCGCGAAGGGTTGCCGTGCGGCGAAGCCCGGCAGGAGAAACGTCCACGCACCCGGGGTGCGCAGCAACTGCCCGTATCCGGGGCGGTCGGAGACCGTGGACGCCACGGTCCATGCCTTTCTGCCGCCTGGTGGCCGAGCTCCCGCGGGGCCGGGCCCGCACAGGTGGTGCGGGCTCATGCGGGTGCTGCCGAGAGCTGTCCTCTTCGCGCGGAACTGCGGTAGATGCCGGGCGCTCAGCAGAGGCGGAGGACGCCACGACCGCCATACGGTCGCGCCAGCTCTGCATCAGGCAGAGTTGGTCGTTCAGGTTGGTCGATCGGTCCGGCCGACCCCGGCACAGGGGCCGATCAGTGTGATCGATCAGGTTTCCTTCATGATACAGGCAGATGTCCTTGCATACCTCTGATTGTGTGCCAGGCCCCCGCCCCCGCCCCGCATCGACAATGCTCAGAGTTTCAGTGCTCAGAGCCCAGCGCACCGAGCACCGCGCCCTGAGCCCTGCGCCCCGAGCCCGCGCCCAGCGCACCGAGCACCGCGCCCTGAGCCCTGCGCCCCGAGCCCGCGCCCAGCGCCCCGCGCCCCGCGCCCCGCGCCCTCGGTCTCAGCTTGGTGTTTTCGGCCCGCCGTTCTTCCCCAGCTTCTTCACGGCCTTCAGCGCATGCGCCACCTCATGCGCCACATGAGGCCCGGCGAGGCTCTCGCCACCGCTGCCGCCGGTCCCCAGCCAGCTCGCGAGCTTGCCGCCTTCGCCGACCGCGCGCAGCCGCTCCTCCGCCGCGTCGCGCACCGGGTCGGTGGCGACCACCAGCAGTTCGTCACCGCGCCGCAGCACGGTCGTCGGCGCCGGTACGAAGCTCTTCTGGTCCCGCACGACCAGGGTGACCGCGGCCCCGGCGGGCAGCCGCAGCTCCCCGACCTCCACGCCATGCATCTTCGACTTGCCGGGGATCGCCACCGACAGCAGGTGGCCGCGCAGCCGCTCCAGCGGCGCCGACTCGATGCCCAGGTCGGTGGCCTCCGACGGGTCCTCGGCGATCTTCAGGGCCTTCGCCACCCAGGGCAGGGTCGGCCCCTGGATAAGGGTGTAGACGACGACGAGCACGAAGACGATGTTGAAGATCCGGGTGGATCCCTCGATCCCGGACACCATCGGAATGGTCGCCAGGATGATGGGTACGGCGCCGCGCAGCCCCGCCCAGGACATGAACGCCTTCTCCTGCCAGGGCAGCCGGAACGGCGCCAGCGAGATGAAGACCGCCAGCGGGCGTGCCACCACGGTCAGCACCAGCCCCACGACGACCGCGGGCCAGAAGTCGTCGTACAGATCGTGCGGGGTGACCAGGAGCCCGAGCAGTACGAACATGCCGATCTGGGCCAGCCAGCCAAGCCCGTCGGCGAAGCCGCGGGTGGCGGGCCAGTGCGGCAGTTTGGCATTGCCGAGGATCATCGCGGCCAGATAGACGGCGAGGAAGCCACTGCCATGGGCCAAAGCGCCCACCGCGTAAGCGGACACCGCGATCGCCATCACGGCGATCGGATACAGACCGGACGCGGGCAGCGCCACATGACGCAGCCCGAACGAGCCGAGCCAGCCGACGGCGAGACCGACAGCCGCACCGATTGCGAGTTCCAGCGCTATTTCGCCGACCAGTACGTACCAGCTCTCCACCGGCCCCTTGGCCGAGAAGGCCACCACCAGGATCACGACGGGGGCGTCGTTGAAGCCGGACTCGGCCTCCAGCACACCGGTGACGCGGGCGGGCAGGGGCACTTTGCGCAGCACGGAGAAGACCGCGGCGGCGTCCGTCGACGAGACGACCGCGCCGATGATCAGAGATTGCCGCCAGTCCAGGCCGACGAGGTAGTGCGCCCCGGCCGCGGTGACGCCGACGCTCACCCCGACGCCGACGATCGAGAGCATCGCGGCGGCCGGCAGCGCGGGTTTGATCTCTTTCCACTTCGTGCCCAGGCCACCCTCGGCGAGGATCACGACCAGTGAGGCATAGCCGATCACCTGGGTCAGTTCCGCATTGTCGAACTGGACGTCGAAGATGCCGTCCTGTCCTAGGGCGATCCCGATGCCGAGGTACAGGAGCAGGCTGGGGAGCCCGCTGCGGGACGAGATGCGCACCGCGACCACCGCGACGAGCAGGACGAGTGAGCAGACGAGCAGGAGTTCGTTGAGCGTGTGGACAGTCAGTGGCCGTTCCTTCCCTGCGTACGCCTGCCGAATCGACTTTCGGCATCGGCCGGATACGGCCGGTACTTCATTACCTTACCTAATCTTTAACGTTTTCTTGACGCGCTCGATCATTCGTACGATCGCCGCGCAATTCGAACCACCATCCCGATGCCGCGTCAGAGCAGCCCGGGCGCTGCGCCTATGGTTGCTCCTGCACTCCCTGGACCACCTGCCCCTCGAAGGACAGCGATGCCCGCCAACACAACCGCCTCTTCCGGCACCACGGGTTCCGCCGGTGGGAAGACCGGCAGGAAGAAGGGGCGACGCGCCCGCCTGATCGTGCTCGTGCTGGTGCTGGCGCTTGTCGCGGGCATCGGTTACGGCGCGTTCTGGTCCGTATCAACCGTGCGGGCTTCGTACCCGCAGACGACCGGCTCGATCGAGCTCGACGGCCTCGACGGCACCGTCGACGTCAAGCGCGACAGTTATGGAATCCCGCAGCTGTACGCGGACTCCGACGCGGACCTGTTCCGCGCCCAGGGCTTCGTACAGGCGCAGGACCGCTTCTGGGAGATGGATGTCCGCCGTCATATGACGGCGGGTCGGCTCTCCGAGATGTTCGGCCCGGAACAGGTCGAGACGGACTCCTTCCTGCGTACGCTGGGCTGGCACAAGGTCGCCCAGGAGGAGTACGACAACGTCCTGTCCGAGGACACCAAGAAGAACCTCCAGGCGTACGCGGACGGTGTGAACGCCTACCTCAAGGGGCGCGACGGCAAGGACATCTCCGTCGAGTACGCCGCCCTCGGCTTCACCAACGACTACAAGCCGACCGAGTGGACCCCGGTCGACTCGGTCGCCTGGCTCAAGGCCATGGCCTGGGACCTGCGCGGCAACATGCAGGACGAGATCGACCGCTCGTTGATGACCAGCAGGCTCGACAAGAAGCAGATCGAGGACCTCTACCCGAAGTACCCGTACGACAAGCACGACCCGATCGTCGGCCAGGGCGCCATCTCCCCGGCCACCGGGAAGTTCGACCCGGACGCGACACCGTCGACGGACGTCGGCTCGGACACCATGGCGGGCGCCGCCGAGGGCCTGAACACCCAGCTCTCCTCGCTCTCCGAGACCCTCGACGAGATCCCCTCGCTGCTCGGCCCGAACGGCAACGGCATCGGGTCCAACTCCTGGGTGGTCTCGGGCGACTACACGACCACCGGCAAGCCGCTGCTCGCCAACGACCCGCACCTGGCGCCGCAGCTGCCCTCGCTCTGGTACCAGATGGGGCTGCACTGCCGCGAGATCACGAAGACCTGTCAGTACGACACCGCGGGCTACACCTTCGCCGGCATGCCCGGCGTGATAATCGGCCACAACCAGGACATTGCCTGGGGCTTCACCAACCTCGGCGCGGACGTCACCGACCTCTTCCTGGAGAAGGTCTCGGACGACGGCTATCTCTACGACGGCAAGGTCGAGCCCTTCACCACCCGTGAGGAGACCATCAAGGTCGCGGGCGGCAAGAGCCGGAAGATCACCATCCGGGAGACCAACAACGGTCCGCTGGTCTCCGACCGCAGCAGTGAGCTGGAGAAGGTCGGCGAGAAGGCTCCCGTCACCAACGCGGCTCCGGACCGGGCCGACGGTTACGCGGTCGCCCTGAAGTGGACCGCGCTGGAACCCGGCAAGTCCATGGACGCAGTCTTCGAGCTCAACCGGGCCAAGGACTTCAGCAGCTTCCGGACGGCGGCCGCGCACTTCGAGGTTCCCTCGCAGAACCTCATCTACGCCGACACCGAGGGCAACATCGGCTACCAGGCCCCCGGGAAGATCCCGGTCCGCCTCCAGGGCGACGGCACGATGCCCAGCCCCGGCTGGTCCTCGGCGTACGGCTGGGAGAAGGACCCGATCCCGTTCGACGAGCTGCCCTACGAGTACAACCCGAAGCGCGGCTACATCGTCACCGCCAACCAGGCCGTCATCGACGAGGAGAAGTACCCCCACCTGCTCACCAAGGACTGGGGCTACGGCACCCGCAGCCAGCGGATCAGCGACCTCATCGAGTCGAAGATCAAGGGCGGCGGGAAGATCTCGACCGAAGACATGCAGAAGATGCAGATGGACAACACCAGCGAGATCGCCGCGCTGCTGGTGCCCGAGCTGATGAAGATCAACGTCTCGGACAAGAGCGTTCGTGAGGCACAGAAGCTCCTGGAGGGCTGGGACTACACCCAGGAGCCCGACTCGGCTGCGGCCGCGTACTTCAACGCGGTCTGGCGCAACATCCTCAAGCTGGCCTTCGGCGACAAACTGCCCAAGGAGATGCGGGTCGAGGGCGAGTGCCTGTATGTGCCCCAGGCCGACAGCTCGGGTCCGGTCGACGAGCAGGGCAAGCTGGTGCGCGAGTGCGGCCAGCGCGACGCGGACACGGCACAGCCGGACGGCGGTGACCGCTGGTACCAGGTGGTCGCCAACCTGATGGACGACGAGAACAGCGACTGGTGGAAGTCGCCGGCGAGCGGCCGGGACGAGGCGATCGACAACCGGGACGAACTCTTCGCCCGCGCGATGGAGGACGCCCACTGGGAGCTGACCGCCAAGCTCGGCAAGGACATCACCACCTGGAGCTGGGGCCGGCTGCACCAGCTGACCCTGAAGAACCAGACCCTCGGCACCGAGGGCCCCGATCTGCTCCAGCGGGCCCTCAACCGCGGCCCGTGGAACCTCGGCGGCGGCGAGGCCGCGGTGAACGCCACCGGGTGGAACGCAGCCGGCGGCTACGAGGTCGTCTGGGTCCCGTCGATGCGGATGGTCGTCAACGTGGGGGACTGGGACAAGTCCCGCTGGATCAACCTCACCGGCGCCTCCGGGCACGCGTTCAACGCGCACTACACCGATCAGACCGACAAGTGGGTCAATGGTGAACTGCTCGACTGGTCTTTCGGGACGAACGCCGTGGCCAAGTCGACGACCGACACTCTGACCCTCAAACCGTAGGGCCCATCCGGCGGGTCATAGCCGGTGTCACCACCGCGTCCACGGGGTGGTCGTGCGGTTCCTCAGGGACCTGCGCGACCACCTCGTTGTCGTACAGCAGGACGACCAGGGCCGGGTGCGCCCCCGCCGCGGCGAGCCGGGCCAGCACCCGGTCGTAGCTGCCGCCGCCGCGGCCGAGCCGCATCCCGCGCGCGTCCACCGCGAGCCCCGGCAGCAGGACCGCGTCGGCCTCCAGAACCGCTTCGGGGCCGAGCCGCTCCCCGTCCGGCTCCAGCAGCCCGCGGCCGGCCCGGACCAGACGGCCTGCTCCCTCGTACGCCGCCCAGTCCAGATCGTTGTCCGGAAGGAGCACCGGCAGCAGCACCCGTACGCCCCGCGCGCGCAGCGCGTCCAGCAGGGCGCGGGTGCCCGGCTCACTTCCCACCGAGACATACGCGGCGACGGTTCGGGCCCCGGACAACTCCGGAAGACTCAATGCGCCCCGGGAGAGAACCGATGCGGCGTTTTCCACGTCCTTACGAGACAGAAGGCGCCGCGCAGCCAGCAGTTCACGTCTGAGAAGCGCCTTTTGGGACATATTGCTGTTCATTGGGCACCTTGAATCTCTTGTATGCGCATATAGGCTTACAAGTTAACCGGAACATCATCTTCCGCCCATAGGTACCGGTTATGGTTCTGCGCATGACTCAGTCGCACCCCAGGATCAGCAAGGCTGTCATCCCGGCCGCAGGCCTCGGCACCCGCTTTCTGCCGGCCACCAAAGCCACTCCCAAGGAGATGCTGCCTGTCGTCGACAAGCCGGCGATCCAGTACGTCGTCGAGGAAGCGGTGGCCGCCGGTCTCTCCGACGTCCTGATGATCACCGGTCGCAACAAGCGCCCTCTCGAGGACCACTTCGACCGCAACTACGAGCTGGAGTCCGCGCTCACCCTCAAGGGAGACGCCGAACGGCTCCAGAAGGTCCAGGAGTCGAGTGACCTGGCCACCATGCACTACGTCCGGCAGGGCGACCCGCGCGGCCTCGGTCACGCAGTGCTGTGCGCCGCACCGCACGTCGGCGACCAGCCGTTCGCGGTTCTCCTCGGCGACGACCTGATCGACCCGCGCGACCCGCTGCTGGCCCGCATGGTCGAGATCCAGGAGCGCGAGGGCGGCAGCGTCGTCGCCCTGATGGAGGTCGCGCCGAAGCAGATCCACATGTACGGCTGCGCGGCCGTCGAGCCCACCGCCGAAGGCGATGTGGTGCGCGTCACCGGCCTGGTCGAGAAGCCGGACGCGGCCGAGGCCCCCAGCAACCTCGCCATCATCGGCCGCTATGTCCTGGACCCGGCCGTCTTCGACATACTGCGTAAGACCGAGCCGGGCCGCGGCGGCGAGATCCAGCTCACCGACGCCCTTCAACTCCTCGCCGAGGACGAGAAGATCGGCGGCCCCGTGCACGGCATCGTCTTCAAGGGGCGCCGCTATGACACCGGTGACCGGGGCGATTACCTCCGTGCCATTGTCAGACTCGCGTGCGAACGTGAAGACCTGGGCCCGGACTTCAGGGCCTGGCTCCGCAGTTACGTCACCGAGGAGATGTAGCACTTTGAGCAGCACGATCTGGTCGGTGGACGAGCACCTGGCAGACATTCTCGGCAAGGTACGACCGCTCGAACCCATCGAGCTGCAACTGCACGACGCCCAGGGCTGCGTCCTCGTCGAGGACGTCATCGTGGAGATCGCCCTGCCGCCCTTCGATAACAGCTCGATGGACGGGTACGCGGTCCGGGTGGCCGATGTCCAGGGCGCCGACGAGGAGTTCCCCGCGGTGCTCACCGTCATCGGTGACATCGCGGCGGGCAGCGACGGGCTGCCCGGCGACCGGAGCGTCGGCCCGGGCGAGGCCGCCCGCATCATGACCGGCGCCCCGCTGCCTGCCGGTGCCGAGGCCGTGATCCCGGTCGAGTGGACCGACGGGGGTACGGGCGGCGGCCCCGCCGACACCATGCGCGCCCACCGGGACGCCCCCGAGGGCGCGGGCGGCGAGGTCCGCGTGCACCGCCCCGTCGACGCCCGCGCCCATGTCAGGGCCCGCGGCAGCGACGTCAAGCCGGGCGATCTGGCCCTGAGCGCCGGATCGGTGATCGGACCGCCGCAGATCGGTCTGCTCGCCGCGATCGGCCGCTCGACGGTGAAGGTGCGGCCCCGGCCGCGCGTCGTCGTCATCTCGACCGGCAGCGAACTGGTGCAGCCCGGCGAGGAGCTGACCGGCGGCCGGATCTACGACTCGAACAGCTTCGCACTCACCGCCGCCGCCCGGGATGCCGGAGCGATCGCCTACCGCGTCGGTGCCGTCACCGACGACGCCGACACGCTCCGCGCCACGATCGAGGACCAGCTGATCCGTGCCGACATCGTCGTCACCACCGGTGGCGTCAGCGTCGGTGCGTACGACGTCGTCAAGGAAGCCCTGTCGTCGGTGGGCGACGAGGACGAGCCGGGCAGCGGCATCGACTTCCGCAAGCTCGCCATGCAGCCGGGGAAGCCGCAGGGCTTCGGCTCGATCGGCCCCGAACACACGCCGCTGCTGGCGCTTCCGGGCAACCCCGTCTCGTCGTATGTCTCCTTCGAGCTGTTCGTGCGCCCCGCGATCCGCGCCCTGATGGGACTTCAGGACGTGACCCGCCCCACCGTCCGGGCCACGCTGAACACCGACAAGGCACTCACCTCGCCGTCCGGCAAGCGCCAGTTCCTGCGGGGCACGTACGACGCCAAGGCCGGCACCGTCACCCCCGTCGGCGGCTCCGGATCGCATCTGATCGCCGCTCTCGCCCAGGCGGACGCGCTGATCGTGCTGCCCGAGGATGTCACCTCCGCCGAGCCCGGCACGGACACCGAGGTGATCCTGCTCCGCTGATCCCCGGGCGGTGGCGGTACGGTATCTGCCGCTGTGCCTTCCCGGGGACACCCCCGGGCCCCCGTCCCGCACCCCGGTGCGGGCCCGGCGGGCAACCGGCGCCCTAACGCGAGGCGGAGTGAGTTGAGTACGCAGAACAGGCTGACGCACATCGACGAGGCGGGTGCGGCCCGGATGGTCGACGTCTCGGAGAAGGACGTCACCGTGCGGGTGGCCCGAGCCGGCGGCCGGGTCCTGGTCTCGCCCCGCGTCGTCGAGCTGCTCCGCGGCGAAGGAGTCCCCAAGGGCGACGCCCTCGCCACCGCCCGCATCGCCGGGATCATGGGCGCGAAGCGCACCCCCGAGCTGATCCCGCTCTGCCACCCGCTCGCCGTCTCCGGCGTCCAGGTCGAGCTGAGCGTCGCCGACGACGCGGTGGAGATCACCGCCACGGTGAAGACCATGGACCGCACCGGCGTCGAGATGGAGGCCCTGACCGCGGTCTCGGTCGCCGCGCTCACCGTGATCGACATGATCAAGGCGGTCGACAAGTCGGCGGTCATCACGGACGTACGGGTCGAGACGAAGTCCGGCGGCAAGTCCGGCGACTACCGGCGCACCGCACCGGACGCACCGGACGCACCGGACGCCCCGTCCGCACCGGAGGCCCCGTCCGGAGCGGACGCATGACCGCGCCCGACGCAGTGGCCCCCGGCGGGCCGGACGAGCACGCGGCGTCCGGAACCGGGCAGCCCGGTGACGACCGGCAGGCCGAGCCTCCGCTCTGCGGCGCGCTGGCCGCCCCGTACGCCGCTCTCGTCGTCACCGCGTCCAACCGGGCCTCCGCCGGGGTCTACGCGGACAGGGGCGGCCCCTTGATCTCCGAGGCGCTCACGCGGCTCGGCTTCGCCGTCGACGGCCCACGGGTCGTGCCTGACGGCGACCCGGTCGAACAGGCGCTGCGCGACGGGGTGGCCGCCGGGTATGACGTCATCGTCACGACCGGCGGTACGGGCATCTCGCCCACCGACCGCACGCCCGACGCCACCCGCCGCGTCCTCGACCACGAGATCCCCGGTATCCCCGAGGCGATCCGCGCCGAGGGCCGCGACAAGGTGCCCACCGCCGCGCTCTCCCGCGGCCTCGCGGGCGTCGCCGGCCGCACACTCATCGTGAACCTGCCGGGCTCCACCGGCGGGGTGCGTGACGGCCTCGCCGTCCTCGCACGTCTCCTGGTGCACGCCGTCGACCAGCTCCGCGGCGGCGATCACCCCCGACCCGGGAGCCCGAGCTGAACGTCCCGACCTGGCCGGTGGTCCTCAAAGACGGCGAGATCACCCTCCGTCCGGTAAAGATGCGCGACCAGCGCGTGTGGCGCGAGGTCAACCGGCGCAACCGTGAATGGCTGCGCCCCTGGGAGGCAACCGTGCCGCCGCCCGCCCCGGGCGGGCCGGTGGCCCAGCGCCCCACCTACCGCCAGATGATCCGTCATCTGCGCTCCGAGGCCGACGCGGGCCGGATGCTGCCCTTCGCCATCGAGTACGAGGGCCGTCTGGTCGGTCAGCTGACGGTCGCCGGGATCACCTGGGGCTCGATGTGCTCGGGCCATATCGGCTACTGGGTCGACCAGGACGTGGCGGGCCGCGGTGTGATGCCGACCGCGGTCGCCCTTGCTGTCGACCACTGCTTTCGTACGGTCGGACTGCACCGCATCGAGGTATGCATTCGGCCGGAGAACGGGCCCAGCAGAAGGGTCGTCGAGAAGCTGGGATTCCGTGAGGAAGGCATGCGTCCGCGCTACCTCCACATCGACGGTGCCTGGCGGGACCATCTGATCTACGCGCTCACCGTGGAGGAAGTACCCGACGGGCTGCTCCGGCGCTGGCACCAGGCACGACCCGGAACGCCGCGGGAAATAAAATAAGTGTTCGATATTGATCGGCGTATGACCGCAAACGGACGCGCAAACACCCATTGCCGATCTGAACAATCACAAAAAAAGTCCTTGATATCAGCCGGATCGTGCGACACACCGGGCCAATTGGCGTATGCCCCCGCGCAAACCCCTCTACGGTGTGAGACGTGAGCAGCAGCGGCCTCATCTATGCAGTCATCGTCGGGGCCTGGGCCGCCTACTTGGTACCGATGTGGCTCCGCAGGCAGGACGAGCTCAATGAAGCCCGTCCGACGGAACGCTTCAGCACCGCCATCCGGCTGCTGTCCGGACGGGCGGCCATGGAGCGCCGGTACGCCAAGGAGCTGCGGGAGCGCATCGCCGAGGAGGCGGAGCCCGACGCCGACCCGGACGTCGTCACGGACCGAATGGATTCCGTGGACGTCCGGGCCTTCGCCGCGCCCGATGCGTATACCGAAGCCCGGGTGTACGACCCGGCGCGTACGCCCGAGCGCACGGACCGGGAGCGCCCCGAACCCGCACCGGGTCCCGCGCGGCGCGCGCGCCCGCGCCCCGGCGGGATGGATGCCGAGCGCGTCCGGCGCGCCCAGCGACTCCAGGTCCTCGCGCGCCGTAGGCGTACCACCGTCGTCCTCTTCCTCGCCTTCAGTCTCGGCGCGGTCGTCGCGGCGGTCGGTGGCCTCGGATTCCTTTGGGCGCCCGCGGTGCCTGCGGTGCTGTTGAGCACGTACATCGTGCATCTGCGCGCCCAGGAGCGACGCCGGTTCGCCTTCACCATGGACCGGCGCCGGGCCGAGGTGGCGGCGCAGCATCTGCGCGAGAACCGTCCCCGCAGGCACCAGTCGGCCGCGGTGGCCTCCGCCGAGGTCGACGAGGAGCCCGAAGCGCGCCGCCCCGAGCCCGAGCCCGCACCGGCGGTCTCCCCGCAGGAGGCCGGCCGCCGCGCCCTGGTCGAACAGACGGACCACGCGGAATGGGTCGACCAGCAGCGCGAACGCGGCCGGGTCCAGGGCGACAGCTGGGAACCGGTCCCGGTCCCCCTGCCGACGTACGTCACCGCGCCGGTCGCCCCGCGCGCCACGGGCGGCATCGAGGTCGGCAACCCGGAGACCTGGAGTTCGGCCCGCTCCAGCACCGCCGAACCGACCCAGACGGGCACCTCGCACCCCGTGGCGCCCTCCGTCGACCCGGCGCCGCGCCAGCGCACCAACCAGTCCCGCCGCACCCGCGACCGCGGCCGGACCCCGCTCTTCGACCAGTACGAGGACGGGGAACGCCCCCGAGCCGCCAACGAGTGAGCCCTTTGGGCCGCGCTGCGACACCGACTCGGCTGACCAGCGCGGACCGGATTTCCGAGCACCCCCGTGGGGGTGCTAAAGTTTCACTCGTTGCAAGGGCCTGTGGCGCAGTCTGGTAGCGCACCTCGTTCGCATCGAGGGGGTCTGGGGTTCAAATCCCCACAGGTCCACCGCACGTCAAAGCCCCTACCGGGTTCGCTCGGTAGGGGCTTTGAGCTGTCGTACAGCAGCGAAGTACAGCAACTACTCGGCTTTCGCGGACCGGTCGGTGAATGAGTTCCTCGGCTCGATCGGTGTCCCATACCGAGTGGTGAAGACGAAGTCCGAGTCCGACCAGAGCTTCCCAGCGGCTCGCTTGGCTGCCTCCTGCTCCTTCCTGCGAAGCTGGAGCGCCGTCACACACATCTGCGGCAGCGGCAGCGTGGCCGACGATGCCTCGGTCTTTGTCTCGTCATGAACCAGGCGAACTCCGGGCGGTACGTGGCTTGGTAGTCGTCGAGCGCCCTTCGAAGCATGGCGGCCCCGCGGGGGACGCCCTCGGCGAGTTGGTCCCAGCCAAAGAAGCGCACAAGTTCTGGGATCCTGACCAGGCCAGTGATTGCGTCCCAGAAGGCATCCCAGTTCATGCCGTAGAAGTCCGGGAAGCGTAGCTCCCGCTTCAGGAGCAGGTGCAGGGCGTGCTCGTCGACTCGCCGTGAGTACCAGGTGCTGCAGGGTATCAACCACCGCGGCATCGTGCAGGCCGTGCAGATCCGCGAGCATGCGGGCGGTCCGGCGATCCTGTTCCGCCACACCCCGCCCAGAAGTTCCAGACCGCGCTGAACCGTCGCACAGTGGAGCGCAACCTGTCACAGGACGACCTCCGCGCCTGGCGCCCGGAGAGAGGGCTGGCCGGAAGAAGGCCGCCGAGTAGGGTGCGGGTCGACGATCGAAGGGGCCTTCAGACAGACACGCCTGAAGGCCCCAGGCCATCAGGTGGTCTTGCCCTCGTCCGGCTCGCCGGCGGCTGCCTCCGGAGCCCCGATCACGTACGTCCCCTTCGCGGGCAGAGTCGCGACGAGTTCGCGCCTGCGTAGTTCCACGATGGCGCGACGTACGGTTCCGATGCTCACCCCGTGTAGCTCTGTCATGGCGCGCTCGCCGGGCAGGGCAGCGCCCTGCGGGAGCTTGCCGGACGCGATGTCGGCGGCGATGGCGTCGGCGAGTTTGACGTACTCGTAGCGCGGTAGATCGCTCATCTCTCAACAGTGGCGCACTGCGGCGCAGCGCACAGGGGCGGGGAGCGGTGAACCGCGTCCGGACGCAGTGTGTGGCAGAGGGGTGCAGGGGGACGCGGTTGGGGGTATGGTCGAGACGACAAGACCCCGGCGAGGTGGACAAGACCTCCCGGGGCATGGCCAACGCTTACAAGGAGCGTCGACGTGTACGACCGCCGGATCACCGCATGGCTGCTGAGGCCGGCCCTCGGCCCTTGCGCCGGCCGCCACCGTGCCGGTACTGCCCCCGCGCACCCCGAAACCGCCCTTGCCCTGCCCCGCCGTCCCGGTGCACCCCGCACCCATCCCCGCCTCACCGCCCACCTCCCCGCCCTCCCCGCCGCCCGGTCCCCGTACGGGCTGGAGCACGCACTCGACGGCGCGGCGAGCGCGCTGGTGCGCCCGTATCTCCTCGCCTCGGACCGGGAACGCGCACAGCGACGGCGGCGGATCGCCCTGGTGCTCGCCGCCGACTTCGGGCTGGACCTCGACCAGCATGTAGTCGGCGCGCAGGGGGTGGCGGCCTGATGGACGCCGTACCCAGCCCCGTGGCCCAGCCCACCGCACCGGTCGCGCCCCCGCCCCGCCTGCTGCCCTGGCTGTCCCCCGGGGGCAAGCCCTGCTTCCTCGTCACCGACGACCGCAACAGCCACATCTCCCAACTGGCCGACGAGATGGAGGCCGTGCAGTTGGAGACGTACAGCGAGGTGCGGTACGCCGGGATCAGGCTCGCCGAATGCCTGAGTGACGCGCTGCGGGTCGCCGAGTCGCGCGGCATGCGCCTGCCGTACGAACCCGACCGGGATAAGGGCACCACTGACGAGCACGCGCCCGAGGTCGGCACTTCGCCAGGCTGATGTGCCGGCGTCGAGCCACGAGTGTAGGCAGTGCGGTGCGGGCCATGTGCCCGCGCGAGGGCGGCATCCCGGCACAGGGGCTCGGCACCTTGCGGCAGATCAGACGGGACCAGGCCGTAGCTTTTGCCGCTTCCCACGCGGAAACCGACGATCCTCACGGTCCGAATCACAAAGGGGCCGTCAGCCGACTGACGGCCCCTCATGGATGATCGAGGCTGACGTTCGACGTATTAAAACCGTATGTTTTGCCTGCAATCGCAATTTATGGCCGCGTCGAGCCCAGGTGCATATGGTCGGAGAATCTCGTTCAGGTGATTTCTCATCTGGATCCCCGGGCATGGATGGCTGGTTCCCTAAGATGCTCATTCAATGCCGATGCGCTCGCGATGGCGAAGCGGCTTTCCGGTTCGGCATTTCGACTGAAGGGGAAAATGTGATTTCAAGAACGATGAATTTTGCGCGCACCATGGCAGCGGCGCTTGCCACAGCCGTCGCGTTCACCCTGGCAGGGCCGACCGGAACGGCGTCCGCCATCGACCACGTCACCTGTGACCCCGACGCGAATTTCTTGAAGATCTGGTCGCACAACGGCAGCGGTCGTGACAGCGTGGACTGCTATGCGAACCGCGGGAAGACCGACTTCGGCGGGTGGTGGGTCGACCAGATCTCGACGGGGAACAACGACGTGAAGTACTACGACGCCAATGGTGATGTGGTGAAAATCCCCCGGTGGAGTAATATCAAGTACAACAACGTACCGAAGGTCAATGCCATCGAAATCCTGTAAGGACTTCTCCCGGGGACGTTTCGGAGTCCCGGTGGGCGATGAGTCCGCAGTCCGTGGCAGGGCGAGGAGCCCGTGCCGGCTGGTCATGGATGCAACGAAGCTCCGGTCGAACGGGGCGACTTCCCCAAGTCGCCCCGAATCGCCGGAGCTTCGGCATATCGACGGTCTGCCGATGTCGGCCCGCCGGATCTTCCGGCGGGCACGGCCTGTCGGACGGATGCTCCGTTGGACACCGCCCGCCGGGTGGCCGTGACCGCCTCGCTCCGACCGGACGCTCCCACCCCCCGACACACTTCCGACAGAACGGCCGCTGAAGAAGCAGCCGCTGTTCAACCCCGTCCTCGCCGCCGAGCGGCCCGAGGCTCCCGGCTGCTTCGCCATCTCTTCGGAGAGAGAGCATGGTCAACCGAATGTTCGAACCTCTGGACCGGACGCCGTGACATCACGGTCTCTGGGACTGTCGCGCCGAACGAGAAGCTGGAACTGAGGCTGGGAACCTGGAAGTTCGCCTCATGGGAGTACTCCGGGCGCAACACCTGCACTCCGCCTGCGTGACAAGGGGCCTCTGACCCCAGAACGGATAACACCGTCCTGACGAGATCTGAAGGCTGCCACGCCGCCTGACCGGCTGAGAGCAGATAGCCAGGCGGCACACGTGAGTTCATACCGGCGGACGGCGCGGCGACCTGCCCCATTGCGGCGCGCAGGATCCGCCCGTCTGATCCAGGGCTACGGCGCCTGGAGCGGCTCGGCCGGCTCAGTTCCGTCGAGTTCGAGGAGAAACACCACGTCGACCAGACGACGGCCGAACAAGCGAAGCTGAGGCGCTGTCAACCCATTCTGACCAGCTGAACAGCACCCCCGCGCAGCGGCGGAACCTCAGCTAGCCTTGATCCCTTGGGCAGGCAGGAAACTCCTGGTCGCAACCGGGAGTAAACACTGACGGGGGAGCGATGGGGCAGGAGAAGTCCAGCGGGAACGAAAGTCTTCCGGAGCCGGAGAAGCTTCCGCTGACTCCCGAGGAGCTCGAGCGGCACGGCATGGAGTGGGGTGCCCCGATCTTCACGGCCCCGCCTCCGGCCAGCCACCAGGACCCCTTGGCGCCACCTCCAGGATTTCAGCAGCCGTCGCCGCTGATACCCCCGCAAGGAGCCGGCCAGGGAGTGCTCCAACCCCCGCCCGCGCTGGGGCCATCGTCCCCACTCCTCCCACCGCCGTCGGACGGACCGGCACTCGTGATCGCTCCCGCTGTCCTGAACAAGGCAGCAGGCAGCGCCGATGAGATCTACGGCGCCTTCCACAAGCCCGCGGCTGCCCTGGAGGAGCCCGCGAAGAAGGCAATGTCCGCGCTGGCCGGCTGGGAGTCCGCCAAAGCCATACGGGTGGCCCACAAGAACTGGGAGACGCAGTCGGGGACGGTGACGGGCTGGCTGGCCCACATAGCCGAAAGCCTGAGAGCCAGCGATCACACCTACAAGGGGAACGACACCGAGGTGCACGACGCTGTTCGCTCGGTACGCTGCTCGAGGCTGGAGGACTACTGATGCCGTCCTTCTATCGGGAACTCCTCGAGACGGACCTGGGGCCGTTGGAACGACTCGCCGAGCAGTGGCGCGCCACGCACACAGCCATCAAGGGGCTCTCCCAGCGCATCCACGACGAGATGCTCGTCCCGCTCAGGAACAAGGGCTACTGGGAGGGAGCTGCTGCCCCGTACGCCTGGAAGATGATCGACGACATCCAGCGCCAGGTCGCCTCCGCCACCAAGGTCGCCGATGCGGTGCACGGAGTGATCGTCGACGCCGTAGGCGAACTCACATCGGTCCGCCGTGACCTCAAGGCAGCGGTGGCTCGGGCCGAGGAGAAAGGGCTGTACGTATCTCGGAGCGGTGACGTGTCTCCGAGCGTCATCGACGGCGTGTGCAAACCGGTTGAGGAAGGATCCGTCGACGCGAAGAAGATCGAATCGGCGCGCCAGGAGATCGTGGACATCGTGAAGCGCGGGGTGGCGGCCGACCGCAATCTGGCCTTCGCGTTGACGGCGGACGTCGGTCTCGACCACTGGTTCAACAGCAAACCCGAGCATCGCGACACCGATTCGACGAACAAGATCGGCTACGCCGAGTACAACGCTCTGGCACGCGCGATGCAGGGCAAGGACCCCTCGTCCGGAACCAACGACACCGACCCGTACAAGCTGGGCTTCCAGTGGGTGACCGGGGTCGGGTCCCGCGATCAGCAGTTCCAGAGCGGTGACGCGATGACCGAACTCATCCGCTCCAGCGAGAGCATGAAGAAGCTGCGAGCCGAAACGCTCAGTCAGTGGCAGGAGACGGGCGAGGAGACCGGGAAGGTCCATTACTCCATTTCTGAGGGCGGGAAGATCGGCGCGCTCAAAAAGCTCGTTTTTACCGATATTCCCGCCATCGTCACCGGAGACCCGGACCACCTCGGCGAGGCTTTCGTCGGCTCCTACACGCTCGACTACGCTGTCAAGGGCGAAGATCCGGACGGCTCGGTGGTTGTCTCCTACACGCTCAAGAACAGCACCAGTAATGAATCGTTCCTCCACTACGTCGGCTACTACGACTGGCTCAAGAACTTCAATCGGGAAGAGGGCTTGTTCTCCACCGTGGACCAGGAGATCACCTGGACGGAACGCATTCCCGCGAAGGGTAAATAGGCCTGTGCCTCACATTCTTGCGGCAGGCGGAGGTCGCCGCCTGGCTCGACTGGCCGTCGCGGCCGGAGGTTTCACGTTGCTGTCCCTGCACCTGACAGGCTGTTCGTCCGGCGCGCTCGAGCCCTGCGTACCGAAAACGCCGCAATCGGCGAACTCGGCTCAACTCGCGGGAAGTTATGAGGGAGTCCGGGACGCGAAGGGAGCTCACCTGGTCCTCACCGCAGATCCCGAAGCCCCGGCTGAGAACGGCGGAACCTTGACGGTGCGGAACTGGCCCACTGGCGACTATTACCGCGAATCACTGGGCGACACGTTCGACGGCTCGGGCACCTGGGAAGTTCAGCCCGCTTCCCGCACGGTCGAGTACCCCATGTTGCGCCTGCACTTCGACAAGCCAGAGGACTTCATGGCGGGAGACACGCTGGACCTTCTCTCCATCGCATCCGACTCGTCGAGAACCGTGCTCTATGACGAGACCGACCCGGACACGTGCCCCGCGTTCCGCATGGAGCGGCGTGCCAACTCGTAGGAGCCAGGGCGGCGACGGAGGAGGTCGATCCGCGTGATCGTCGCGGGCGACGGTATCCGGTGGTCGCGCTGGTAAGAGTGGTGGCCTGCGTGGTGGCGCCCGGAGCGCGCATGACCCGGGACGGATCGCCACCGACCTGGCGGTGACGCTCGCCGACGTTGACGAGCGGGCACTTGCTTCACAGGTTCCCGACGGCCCGGGGCAGGGCGGTGTCGGCGGGGCCAACTACGCTGGCAGTGCTCGCCTGTTCCGTGGGTCCTCTCAGGGGTGCTCCCACGTCGGGCCGAGTTCTCAGCTGCTCGTGATTTCCCCGTACGGAGGAGTGTCCTGTGACGGCCGGAATGCCCAAGCCCCAGATCGACACCAGTAAGCCCCACCCCGCGCGCGTCTACGACTGGCTCCTGGGTGGCAAGGACAACTACCCGGTCGACCAGCAGGTGGGGGAGACGCTGCCCGAGGAGGCGCGGGGCAACGCGGCGCGGAACCGGGCCTTCATGCACCGGGCCTCCGCCTGGCTGGCCCGGAACGGGATCGACCAGTTCCTCGACATTGGCGCCGGCATCCCCACGGCGCCCAATCTGCATCAGGTCGTCCAGGCCATCACACCGGCCGCCCGGATCGTCTACGCGGACAACGACCCGATCGTCCTGCGCCACGCGGAAGCGCTGCTGATCAGCAGCCCGGAGGGTGCCACCGACTACATCCACGCGGACGTACGGCAGCCGCAGGCGATCCTTGAACACGCCCGTGGGCTACTGGACTTCAGCAGGCCCATCGCGCTGTCCCTGATCGCGCTCATGCACTTCCTGCCCGACGACCAGGACCCGTACGGCATCACCCGCACCCTGGTCGACGCACTGCCCGCGGGCAGTTTTCTGATGCTCTCGCACGGCACGGCCGACCAGCATCCCGAGCTGCGGCAGGAGACCGAGACCACGTACAAGAAGGGGGCGATACCGCTGCGGATGCGTACCCGAAGCGAGGTCGAACCCTTCTTCGACGGCCTGAAGCTTGTCGAGCCCGGGCTGGTGTACGCCACGGAGTGGTACCAGGAGGAGCCGGCACCGGTGCAGGAACGCAGTGGCTTCTACGTGGGTGTCGGGCGGGTGCGCTGAGCGGGCGGGTGCGCTGAGCGGGCGGGGGAGCGATACCGGGAAGCGATACGGGGAGCGGCGCCGACGTGATGTCCGGAACCGCTGGCCCGGACCGACCCTGCCCGCGTCGGCGCGGCAGTTCTGGCGGTACGCGGCCGAGGTCCGAAGCCTGAGGCTTCGCGGCCGGTTCTTGCGGGGCCTACCGCAGCGGCTTCGCGAAGCAGAGGCTGCTCTCGTACGTGCGGTAGTGACCGAACTTCTCGCACGGGGTGTAACCGCTGGACGTGTACAGCGCGATCGCCTCGGGCTGCTTGTCCCCGGTCTCCAGCACCATGCGACTACGGCCCGCCGCCCGCGCGTCGGCCTCCAAAGCGGCCAGGACGCGGCGCGCCAGCCCGTTGCCGCGGCCCTCGGGTATCACGTACATCCGCTTGATCTCGGCGTCGCCGTCGGAGTAGCCCTCGTCGTTCTGCTCCTGGGAGCGCCAGCCGCCGGTGGCGACCGGGCGGTCCTGCGCATCGTAGGCGAGGAGATACAGACCGTTCGGCGGCTCGAACATCGACGCGTCGAGCGGTGTGACATCGCCCTCGTCGCCGTATCGCTCGGCGTATTCGAGCTGCACCTGGTCGTTGAGTTTGACGGCATCGGCGTGATCGAAGGGCCGAGCATGGATATTCATGCGAAAGATGGTACATGTATGCGACCCGAGCGTGTCGGTATCGTGCCGGAATGCTCACTGTCACCACCGTCAATGTAAACGGGCTCCGTGCCGCCGCCAAGAAGGGCTTCGTCGAGTGGCTGGCCCGGACCGAAGCCGATGTGATCTGCCTGCAGGAGGTGCGGGCCGAGCCGCAGCAGCTGACCGATGAGGTGCGCGATCCCGAGGGCTGGCACACCGTGCACGCACCGGCGGCCGCCAAGGGGCGGGCCGGTGTTTCCCTCTACACGCGGCGTGCGCCCGAGCGCGTTCAGATCGGGTTCGGCGGTTTCGGGGACGCGGGCAGCGAGGAGTTCGACGCGAGCGGCCGCTACGTCGAGGTCGACCTGCCCGGTGTCACGGTCGCGAGCCTGTATCTGCCCTCCGGCGAGGTCGGCACGGAGAAGCAGGACGAGAAGGAACGGTTCATGGCTGCGTTCCTCCCGTATCTGAAGGGCCTCCGGAAGCGGGCGGCGGCCGACGGCCGTGAGGTCGTGGTCTGCGGTGACTGGAACATCGCCCACCAGGAGGCCGACCTGAAGAACTGGAAGGGCAACAAGAAGAACTCCGGCTTCCTCCCCGAGGAGCGGGAGTGGCTGACCCGGGTCTTCGACGAGGCCGAGTACGTCGATGTCGTACGGGCTCTGCATCCGGAGGAGGAGGGGCCGTACTCGTGGTGGTCCTACCGCGGGCGGGCCTTCGATAACGACACGGGCTGGCGGATCGACTACCAGGTGGCGACGCCGGGCCTGGCCGGCCGTGCGGTGAAGGGCTGGGTCGAGCGGGCCGCGACGCACGGTGAGCGGTGGAGCGACCATGCGCCGGTGACGGTGGTCTTCGACCTGTAGACATGCGGGATGGGCTGATCCGGGATGGGCTGATCGGGGCCTTCGCCGGGCGTGCTGAAGGAGCGGGGCTCCTGCGTCCTCGTCTCGTCAGGAGGCGGGGTCGTGCGGCGGCCGGTCGGCGTCCTTGCGGCGCAGGCGTCGGTCCAGCGCCATGGAGAGCTCGGCGTCCACCACCGCGCGGGCCAGTGGGCGGAGTTGGGGTGGTTCCGTCTCGGCGCTGTGGGTTTCGAGGACGCCCACGAAGAGTTCGGCGAGCGCGTTCGCGTGCTCGCGGACCCGGCGGCCGGCCGAGAACACCGTGGCGAGCGGCACCCCTTCCCGTACCAGCTCCGCCGACACCTCCAGGAGTCGTCGGCTGATGTGGACGATCTCGTCGCCGTCGGTGGCCAGATAGCCCAGGTCGAGGGCGGCGGCCAGGTTTTCCGGGGTCACCTCGCCCTCGAAGTAGTCCGCGAGCTGTTCAGGGGTGAGGCGGACCGGGGTCTCCTCGGTCGGTTCGCCCAGGCCCAGCACCTCGGCGACATCGCGGCCGCTCTCGAAGGTGCGGGCGAGATCGGCGATGCCGGTGAGGGTGTGGCCGCGCTCCAGCAGGCCCGCGATGGTGCGCAGCCGGGCCAGGTGGTGGTCGTCGTACCAGGCGATGCGCCCCTCGCGGCGGGGTGGCGAGATCAGGCCGCGCTCCCGGTAGAAGCGCACGGTCCGTACGGGGATGCCGGCCTCCTTGGCCAGCTCCTCCATCCGGTATTCGCGGTGCTCACGTCCTTCAGCCACACCCGCACCCTATGTTGTACCGCCGGTAACTCTCCCCTGTCGCACCCCTACCCATCAGTACGGAGCTGTTCTACCCTCCCAACAGTGCCAGTGATCGCTGGCGGAGTCGTGTGACGTACCGCGGGAGGCGGCAGCATGGCCCAGCACGAGCACGTACGAGTGGCGGTGATCGGATCCGGATTCGGGGGCCTCGGGGCCGCGGTCCGGCTGCGCCGCGAAGGCATCACGGACTTCGTCGTCCTGGAACGGGCCGATTCCGTCGGCGGCACCTGGCGCGACAACAGCTATCCGGGCTGCGCCTGCGACGTACCGTCCCACCTCTACTCGTTCTCGTTCGCCCCCAACCCCGAGTGGCCGCGCACCTTTTCCGGGCAGGAACACATACGTGCCTACCTGGAGCATGTCGCGGACACCTTCGGGCTGCGCCCGCACATCAGGCTGGGCCACGAAGTGACGCTGATGCGTTGGGACCGCGACGAGTTCCACTGGGTCATCGAGACCGCGGGCGGGGCCACGTTCACCGCCGATGTCGTCGTCTCCGCGACCGGTCCGCTCTCCGACCCGAAGACGCCTGACATCCCCGGTCTCGGCGGCTTCCCCGGCAAGGTCTTCCACTCGGCCCGTTGGGACCACGACTACGACCTGACCGGCAAGCGCGTCGCGGTGATCGGCACCGGCGCCTCCGCCATCCAGATCGTGCCCTCGATCCAGCCGAAGGCCGGCAAGCTGACGCTTTTCCAGCGCACCCCGCCGTGGGTCATGCCGCGCATGGACCGCAGGATCAGCGGCGCCGAGCGCTGGTTGCACCGCACGCTCCCCTTCACCGGCACCGCGCGCCGCGGACTGCTCTGGGGCATAAGGGAGTTGCAGGTCAGCGCCTTCACCAAGCGCCCGAACGAGCTGGGCCTGGTCGAGTCGATAGCCAAGTCCAACATGGCGCGGTCCATCAAGGACCCGGCGCTGCGGGCCAAGCTGACCCCGTCGTACCGCATCGGCTGCAAGCGCATCCTGCTCTCCAGCGCCTACTACCCGGCACTCGCCCAGCCCAATGTGGAAGTGGTCGCCTCCGGTCTGGCCGAGGTGCGCGGCTCCACGGTCGTCGCCTTCGACGGTACGGAGGCCGAGGTCGACGCGATCATCTTCGGCACCGGCTTCCATGTGACCGACATGCCGATCGCCGACCGGGTGGTGGGCGCGAAAGGCATCACGCTCGCAGAATCCTGGAAGGACGGCATGCAGGCGCTGCGGGGTGCGAGCGTGGCCGGCTTCCCCAACTGGATGACGATCATCGGCCCCAACACGGGGCTCGGGAACTCCTCGATGATTCTGATGATCGAGTCCCAGCTGAACTACATGGCCGCCTATCTGCGCCAGTTGAACGTGCTGGGCGGCCGCGTCGCACTCGACGCGCGGGCCTCGGCGGTCGGGGCCTGGAACCGCCGGGTCCAGGAACGGATGAAGCGCACCGTGTGGAAAACCGGCGGCTGCAACAGCTGGTACCTGGACGCCAACGGGCGCAACACGACGGTCTGGCCGGGTACGACGGCCGAATTCCGCAAGGTGACGCGGTCGGTCGACCTCGCGGAGTACGAGGTCGTCCGGATACCGAAGCAGGCCGCCGCTCCCGAGGAGCCCGTGGAGTCCGGCGCGAGCAGGTCCGGCGCGAAGAAGTCCGTCGCCGAGGAGGCCGTGGGATGAGCCGGCTGCTGCGGCGCGACGACGCGCCGCCCGTCCCCGGGCGCGAACTGACCGCGCTCTCCGCCGACGGCGCCCGGATCCATGTCGAGGTGCACGGGCAGGACGGCGCCCCCGCGGTGGTTCTGTCGCACGGCTGGACCTGCAGCACCCACTTCTGGGCCGCGCAGATCCGGGACCTGGCGGTGGACCACCGCGTCGTCGCCTACGACCAGCGGGGCCACGGTCGTTCGCCCGCGGTGGGCCGTGAGGGGTACAGCACGGACGCCCTCGCCGACGACCTCGAAGCGGTGCTGGCCGCCGCCCTCGAACCGGGCGAGAAGGCCGTGCTCGCCGGGCACTCCATGGGCGGCATGACGATGATGGCCGCCGCGCGGCGGGCCGGACTGCGTGAGCACGCGGCCGCCGTACTGCTGTGCAGCACCGGGAGTTCGCGGCTGATCGCCGAGTCGCTGGTGGTGCCGTTGCGGGCCGGGGCCCTGCGTAACCGGATGACGCACGCGATCCTCGGCGCGCGCGCACCGCTCGGGCCGGTCACGCCGTTGTCAAGACGGATACTGAAGTACGGGACGATGGGACCGGGTTCGGCCCCCGAACGGGTCGAGACCTGCGCACGGATCGTGCACGCATGCCCGCGGGCGGCCAGGGTTGCCTGGGGACATGTCCTGGCGGAGCTCGATCTGGACGCCGAGGTACGGGAGTTGCGGGTGCCCACGGCGGTGATCGCGGGTGCGCAGGACCGGCTGACGCCGCCCGTGCACGCCCGCGCCATCGCGGCGGCGCTCCCCGACTGCCTGGGCCTCACCGAACTGGCGGGCATGGGGCACATGACACCGGTGGAGGCGCCGGAGGCGGTCACCGCGGAGATCCGGGAGCTCGTCACCGCGTACGTCCCGGCGGGCGGTGCGGGCGGTGCGGGCGGTGGGGACGGCATGTCCGGGAAGGAAGATGTCGCATGAGCGACTGGCGGAGTCTCGAAGGACAGGTCGTCGTCGTCACGGGCGCGGCGCGTGGCGTGGGTGAATTGCTGGCGCGCAAGCTCTCGGCGCGCGGCGCCAAGCTCGCGCTGGTCGGCCTGGAGCCGGATGAGCTGAAGAAGGTCTCCGAGCGGCTGTACGGCGACAGCGACCACTGGTTCGCGGACGTCACCGACCACGAGGCGATGGCGCGCGTCGCCCAGGAGGTCAAGGAACGGTTCGGGAAGGTCGACGTCGTCGTCGCCAACGCCGGAGTCGCTTCGGGCGGTCCGTTCATGGACTCGGACCCGGACGCGTGGCGCCGGGTCATCGAGGTCAATCTGATCGGCGGCGCGGTGACGGGGCGGGCGTTCCTGCCGGTGCTCATGGAAAGCCGCGGGTACTTCCTCCAGATCGCCTCGCTCGCGGCGATCACGCCCGCGCCGATGATGACCGCGTACTGCGCGTCCAAGTCCGGTGTGGAGGCGTTCGCGCACAGCCTGCGGGCCGAGGTCGGCTACCGCGGGGTGAAGGTCGGGGTCGGCTATCTGTCCTGGACCGACACGGACATGGTGCGGGGCGCCGACCAGGACGACGTGATGCGGGAGCTGCGGCAGCGGCTGCCCTGGCCGGCGAACCGTACGTATCCGCTGGGCCCGGCCGTCGACCGGATCGTGGCCGGTATCGAACGGCGCTCCGCGCACGTGTACGCGCAGTGGTGGCTGCGCGGGATGCAGTCCGTGCGGGGCTACCTCCCTGCGGTGATCGGCGTCCTCGGCCAGCGGGAGATGCGACGGTTCGGGCCGCGGCTGGAGAGCGTGGGCAAGGGACTCGTGGGCGCCGGAGGCGCGGCGGACCAGGATGCGCGGGCGGTGCGTACGCAGAGTAAGTGATCGAAATGCGGTGGATGTCGGCGCGTGTAACTCTGGTCGAGGCCCTTACGGGCCGTTCCCCAAGCACCACTAGGAGTGACAGCATGGGTATCGCAGACCAGTTCAAGGACAAGGCGCAGGAGCTCGCCGACCAGGCGAAGAAGAAGGCGAACGAGGGCAAGGAAGCGGGCCGGGAGCGGACGCAGGGCGCGTCCGAGCGTGCTTCGAAGCCGTCGCAGCAGGGCCGTGACAAGGCTCAGCAAGGCCGTGGCAGGGGCCAACAGACGACGCACGAAGCCCGCGAGAAGTTCGACCGCTGACGCGTATCGCGACTCCGCGCGTTGTCCGTGAGGGGCGTGCCCGGGAGACCGGGTGCGCCCCTTCGCGTCGTGGCGGACGGGGTGCGGCCGGCGTCGCGGGAGGTCACGCGCCTCACCTGCTCCGTGCGGAAGCTTCGCACGCACCGCCGGGCGCAACGGCCGCAGGTCGCCGCCCGGCAGGCGGTCCGCCAACGCACGGCCTGTGCCAGGTCCTTACCAACGACGTGCGCTACTGGCGGCCGGTCGGCCGGCGTCGCTTCGTGTGCCGGTGCGGCGTCGGCGGCGTCAATTGCGAATCGGGTCCCAGGCCTTCCGGAGGCGCAAGGCAACGACTACTGAGGTTTTCTCAACGAAATGATCTCGTGAGGTGATTCCCAGGGAATTCGCGAGTCGCGATGAGTTCTGCGGCGCCCGGCGGTCGTACTGTCGAGCCCGTTACCGAGGAGGACTTCTGATGCGCAGCGTGACTTATTCGATGAACGTCTCACTTGACGGCTACATCGTCGGGCCGGACGGCGGCTTCGACTGGACGGCACCCGACGAGGAGGTCTTTCGCTTCTGGATCGACGAGACTCGAGAGGTCGGCGTCCACCTGTTGGGACGACGGCTGTACGAGACGATGCTGTACTGGGAGACCGCCGACCAGGATCCATCGCTCGACGACGCAGAGCTCGAGTGGGCCGCGCTCTGGAATCCGCTCCCGAAGGTGGTGTTCTCCAGCACGCTGTCGGCGGTGCAGGGCACTGCCCGCCTGGCTTCCGGCGGCCTGGCGGAGGAGATCGAGCAGTTGCGGGCCGAGCCGGGGGAGGGCCACATCGCGATCGGCGGCGCGACTCTCGCCGCCGAGGCGGCCGCGCTGGGTCTGATCGACGAGTACCGGGCCGTGGTCTACCCGGTGCTGGTTGGCGGTGGCATTCCGTTCTTTCCCCGGCGCGAGCGCCGGGTGGATCTCGAACTCGTCGAGACCCGCACCTTCAGCTCGAGATTCGGCTACCTCCGCTACCGCGTGGCGCGCTAACGGGCTGTCCCGCGATTGAAGCTGGGCGTGCTGGCCTGGGGGTTTGGCTGAAGGGTGGTTCAGCAGGTGGTCGTGCGGACGTGCACAAGCTCGGTGCTTTACCGCACGATGACCATCTCGGATGACGTCGTCCAGCAGGCCGAGCAGTGCCTCCGCAACATCGAATACGCGCTGAAGAAAGCGGAATGCACCTTCGCGGACATCGTCCGGGTGCGGTATCTCCTCCCCAACCGCGACGACTTCGAGCCGTGCCGGCCACTCCTCCGCGGCCGCTTCGGCGACGTTCGGCCCGCCGCCAGGATGATGGTCTGCGGGTGAACCTGGCCTCCGCCGAGATCCCCGACAGCGTCAGGCGCTCAGGGGCGGTACGTGTGACCCGCGCCGGCGGTAGCCGTCGAGCGAGGAGGGAGGTAGGCGCGCAGGCCCGTCAGGCGGTCGAGGTCGGGCAGCGGATGTGCGGGCCACGCCCGGGCGTACGACGGGGGGCCTGCCTCGTCGGCCACCAGGACGGCGACCGGCCGGCGGAGCGCCGTCGCGACGAGTTCCTCCGGCGTGATGCTCTTGTCGGGGCCGCCGGTCTGGCGGGAGGCGCAGCCGGCGCGGAAGGCGACGCGGATCGCGTCCGTGCCGCTGATCACGCAGGGCGGGCGCACGCCCAAGGCGTGCAGTTCGGCGGCGACGCGCCCGACGTCGGCGGTGCTGCGGCGCACCCGGTCCGCTGCGCCGTCGACCACGCGGTACTGGATCGCCAGGTGTACGGCCACGGCTGTCGCGACGAGCGCGACGGCGATCCGGCGCCCGCGCGGCCGGGGCCTGCACGCCCGGACCAGGCCGTACGCGACGGGCAGGGCGAGCAGGGCGTAGGCGGGCAGCAGAAAGCGCGGGGCCGCGTAACCGACGGTGAACAGGTAGGGCGCGGCCATCACGGCGCCGACGGCGGTCGCGACCACCAGCTCCGTGCCGTGGCGGCGCGCGCGGACCGCGGCCCGCACACCGGCCGCCACGAAAAGCGGCAGCGCGAGGAACCACAGGGCGGTGGCGGGGTGCTGCCATGGCACGTCGCAGGGACGGCACAGCGTGCGCCCGCCGAGGGCGCGCACGTGGTCGTCGACGGAGAAGTACCAGCCGAGCCGGCCCTGGATCTCGCTCGCCCGGTCCAGCCGGGCGGCGAGACCGCCGTACGAGACGTACGCCTCGGCGATCCATGAGGCGCAGCCGACGGTCAGGCCGACGGCGAGCGCGGCCGGTAGCCGCGGCCACCGCGGGGCCCGCATCACCGCGGCAGCGACCGCGAGCGGCAGCGCGAGCCACACAGCGTCCGTGGGCCGCATCAGCGCGGCGAACGCCACTCCGGCGGCCATCCCGGCCGGCGCCCACCGGTCGACCGGGGCCCGTGCGGCCCGCAGGAACCAGCCGACCGCGGCGAGCGCCCCGTACGCGACCCACAGGTTGGGCATCGCCTGCGAGGCGTAGAACATCGTGATCCACAGACCGGCGAACAGCGCGCCTGCGACGCCGAGGACGGAAGCGGGCAGGAGCCGGCGCCACACCCACAGCGCGAGGAACAGCCCGCAGCCCGCCAGCACGGCCATGTAGACACGCAGCGCCGGCACGGAGGTGGTCAGCGACGCGACGGGGGAGACGAGGTAGGAGATGCCCCGGGCACGCGGCGCGCTGAAGAACGCCGCCGGCGCCTGCGGGCTCACCTGGCTGACGTACACCGACTCGTCCCAGCCGAGCCCGAGACCCGGGGCGAACAGTGCGAGGTGCACGAGTGCGAAGGTGGCAGAGACAGCCGCGAGCCACGGCAGCGGGTTCCCCGCGGCCGTCCGGGTGCGCGGGCCTCGCAGCGCTTCGCCCCTAGCACCGGTCCGCTCCGTACCGATCACGCCTGGTTCCCGCATGTAACCACGGTGCCCTCGGCCTCGGCAGGGCGCCCGGGACGGCGCGGCAGTCGGCCCAACGCACGACCGGACGAGTAACATCCGCAAAGGGGCAGCCCACGGATGGCACGGAGGCCGTCATGCAGCAACGACCCGCGTCCCGACTGTCGGTGAACCGCTCGCAGTTCGGCCACAAGGTGCGTTACGTCCTGCGGCATCCTGGCCGCGTGGTGCCCCATCTGCGCCGGGCGGGCCGGGACGCATGGCTGCGGCTGCGCCACCGCGGCGGCCACATCGTGTACTACCGGGCGGTGATGGCGTCCGATACGGCCCGGAGCCCGGAGGCGGCGGTCGGCGGCGGGCCCTCGCGCGAGCGCTGGCTCGCCATCGGTCAGATGCAGTTCGACTACCTGCGGGAGCACGGGTTGCGGCCGCACGACCGGCTGTTGGAGATCGGCTGCGGCAACCTGCGGGCGGGCTGGCGTTTCATCGACCATCTGGAGCCCGGCCACTACTACGGGATCGACATCTCGCCCGACATCCTCATCGAGGCCAAGAAGACCCTCGTCCGCTGCGGCCTCCAGCAGAAGCTGCCGTACCTGACGCTCGTCGACGACCTGAGGCTGGACTTCCTCCCTGACGCCTCGTTCACGGTCGTTCACGCGCACAGCGTCTTCTCACACTCGCCGCTGGAGGTCATCGACGAATGCCTCGCCCACGTCGGACGGGTCCTCGCGCCCGGCGGCTTCTTCGATTTCACCTACGACCGCACCGAGACACGCGAGCACCAGGTGCTGGGCGAGGACTTCTACTACCGCACGGAGACGCTGGTCAGGCTGGCCGAGCGGCATGGCCTGACCGCCCGTTTCATGGACGACTGGGAGCGACTGCCACACGGCCAGTCGAAACTCCGCGTCACCCACGCGGCGTAAGAGGTTGCGCGCATAGGTGGGGCGGCGTCGCGTGCCGATGGGCGGCGCCTGGCGGCGTTGTCGTCGGTCGGCGACTCCCCCATAGCCCTGAAGGCATGGGGGGACCCCCTTCGCGTCGCCTCCCTCCTTCGCCTTGCCAGGCTTGCCCTCGCCCCGCTCCTCGATGTCGGCTCGGCCACCTTCACGGTGACGGCCACGGACGCCCTCGTCTTCCGCGCCGACCGGCCACATGCGTACCGCAACACCGAGGACGCCCCGGCCCGCTACACGGTGAGCGTGATCTACAACGGAGCACGCGATCACCGCTACCTCCTCCGGGGCACCGCTCCGGGCACCGGAGGCATTCCATAGGATCCGACCGTGACGACGGGGACAGAGACGACTGGGACAAGGGCGCCGTGGACGGGCTGGGCGCCGCCGAGCGAGACGGAACAGTTGCTCCACGAGACGGCAGTGGCCGGCGACCGGGATGCGGTGCTGGACGCCCTGGCCCGGAGCAGGCTCTTCCTGCTCGTCGCCCGCCTGCACGCGGACACTCCCGGCTTCGATCCCCCGCTTGCCGCGCAGCCGGATCCCGCGTCGGGCCGCATGTGTGTCACGGTACTGACATCCGGCGCGTTGCCGCCCTGGCACCCTGACTGGGTGTTCGAGGCGACCGGCCTCGATGACCTCGCGCGCCGCTGGCCGGACGGAGTCCGGCGGTTGGGAGTCAATCCGGGCACGCCGTACGCCGTCACTCTCGAGGCCGGTCCGGGACGTCGCCGGGCGTGGCTGAAGGCCCACGAGCGGTCCGGCGGGCCGCAGGCCGGCCTGCTGCTGACCCATCGGGCCGGTCCGCTGCACGGACCGGTCGCACACGGTCTGGCCCTCGGAGCCCATCTCGCCGTGCACAACGGCCTCGTCTGGAACGACCTGGGCGCCGCCTACGAAGGGTACGCAACGGATCGTGCCCGGCTCCGTAATCCCTGGGGCGTGCTGGACCGTGCCGCTTACCGGGAGACTCTCGAAGCACTGCTGGCCACCCGGCTCGTCGGCCGTACCTACGAGTCGGTGCTCCGGATCCGTCGCGCCCTCGCCGGGCGGCTGGGCCGCACCCCGACGGTCCCGGAGTGGTCCGCGGCGCTCACCGATGCGCTGACGCGCCGCCGGTCCACGCCGTCCGAGACGGCCGAGGCCCATGAGGTGCTGCGGCTGGCCGTCACGTACGAGGACAGGTTCCGCGCGGATGGCGCCCTCGGCGCCGGCGAGCGGGTCGACACCCTGGCCGCCTTCGACTACGGGCGGGCGGTCAACGTCGTACGGCTCGCGCTGGGCGCCCGTCTCTGCGATCCGCGCGAAGCCGAACAGGCCGTGCTGCGGATCGGTGCCCTGGCCAGGCAGGCGTACGGCTCCTGGGCGCAGTTCTCCCTCGGATATTCGCTGGCCCGCGTGATGCACTTCGACGCGGACGATTCGTCCGGAGTGAAATACGAGCAGTCGCTCGCGCAGCACCGGGTTTTGACGCAGGACCCCAACAGCCCCTACCGGAACATCGCCTGGTCATGAATCCACTGCCCCCTCACCCCAACGCCCCGGCCTCTTCCGCCCCCTGGGCACCGCCGTCGATAACGGAGCACCTGCTGTACGAAGCCGGAGCACGTGGTGACACGGAAGCCCAACTGCGTGTGCTGGCCGGCGAGGAGCTCTACATCGCCGCCCCGAAGGCCGAGGTGGACGCGGCTCCCGACATGGTCACATGGCGCCCGTACCGGGACCAGGGCGGACGAAGCTGCCGACCGGTACTCACCCGGGGGATGCTGCCGCCCTGGCATCCGGAGTGGGTGTTCCACGCCGTCTCCCTCAAGTGGGTGGCAGAGTTCGACTGGCGCGACCCGTACCAGCTGCTGTCCGTCAATCCCGGCACTCCCGCCCAGTTGATCTTCCCCGCCACGCCCCCGCACCGCGCGATGTGGCTGCGCTACCACTCGGAGAACGACCGCCCCAGGAGCGACCGGCTGATCGCGTTGCGGCACGGGGCGCTGCATGGCCCACTGGCCTACGGGCTGGCGTGCGGGGCGCATCTGGCGGTCGGCAACGGGGTGCCCTGGAACGAGGTGGGCACCGCCTACCACGAGTACTCGTGCGAGCGGGAGCTGCTCCGCAACTCATGGGGCATCACCGAACCGACCGGCTGGCGAAAGGAGTTGGATGCCCTGCTCAACGCGCGCAACAGCCCGCCCGAGCCCGATTTCGTACTCCGGGTGCGTGAACAGCTCGAGGCCGGACTCGGCGAGCAGCCCTCCGCGGAGCTGTGGCGCGAAACGGCCGCCGGGCACGCCCAGGACATCGGGGTGGGCCACGACACGGTCAAGGACATCGAGGAGCTGGTAAGGCGCATCGTCAGGTACGAGGCCCGGTTCCGCGCCGACGGGCTGCTGCCGCCGGACGGCCGGGTCACCACTACGGTCGCCTACGATTACGGGCGTGCCGTGAACCTGGCCAGGTGGGGGCTGTCCGCCCGTTTCTGCGCCCCGCACGAGGCGGAGCAGGCCGTCGTGTACGCCGGTGCGCTGAGCAAATCGGCCTACCGCTCCTGGGAGGATTTCTCGGCGGGATACGCGCTGGGCCGTGTGTTGCGGTTCGACGGTGAGGACTACGGCGACTACTACCGGAGCAATGTCACGGCGCACCGTCTGCTGACGGAGAGCGAAGGCAGCCCGTGGCGGAACCTGCCCTGGTGCTGAACCCTGCCGCGCCTCTTGTCCACGGACACGTTGTCCACGGACACGCCCGCGTGGCTCTGTCACGGCGCGGGGAGCGGCGGGACGGCCCACCCGGCGACCACCCCTGCCCACCAGCAGAAACGTCCCCGAATCCGCTCCGAAAATCACAGAGCCGCACTCATCGAATGCGGCTCTGTGGACCCAGGTTGATGGCTCGAGGGCCAGCTGGGGTGGGGTGGGGTCAGGCGCGGGAGATGCGCCAGTCGGCGACGGTGCCGGTGCGGTTGTAGTAGGCGTTGGTGCACACGTCGTACTTGCCGCCGGTAGGGCCGACGCCGTTGGTCTCCAGGAAGCCGCCGTTGCCGCCGTAGGTGTTCCAGAGGTGGACGGTGTCGCCGATGTGGACGGCGGTGTCCTGGGGGCTGGAGGTCTGGGCGAAGATGCGCCACTCGGCGGTGCCCGTGCCGCGGTCGTCGTTCTTGGCGGTGAGGACGTCGTACTTGCCGCCGGCCTTCTTCTGGTCAGCGGTGGCGTGCCCGTTGGTGTCCAGGTAGCTTCCGGCCCCATAGAGGTTGCGCAGGGTGATCAGGTCGCCGCTGGCCACCGGCGTGCCGGTGGCCTTGCCCTGGGCGGACACGATCTCCCACGTGCCGGTACCCGTGCCACGGGTCGGGCTTTCCGCGGTGGAGACCCCGTAGACGGCGCCGTTCGCGGAGCTCGCGCCGTTCGTGTCGAGGTAACCGCCGCCCCAGTTGCCGTACCCATTCTGCAGGTGGATCCGGTCGCCGTACTTCAGTGCTTCAGCCATGAGGATCTTCTCAACTCCCTGATCAAATAGGTGTGGTTGAGCTGCCGCCCGTAGGGTGGGCGGTCGGATTGATCATCCGGGTCTCGGGCCGCGGTCGGGCGGGCTTCCCGGTTCTGTCCACACGATCGAGTGGCGGGGCTGCTGTTTCGCCGGTCGTGATGCCTGGCGTCGAGCATGATGTCCGCCGCCGTGGGCACCGGTCGCAGCGCAGCGATGTAGAACGCGGCGCCGGCTGGGCCGCTGACGCTCCGTCGGCGTTGACCAGAACCCGGCCCGACATGAGGGTCCGGGAGCCGAATCTCTGCGACACCTAGGCACGGTTCGTGACCCGGTGCGGCAGGGCCCGGTCGGGCCCTGGGGGCGACCGGATGTCAGCTCCCGGCCTGGTGCACCAGGTCGCTCGGGTCGGTGTTCGCGCCGCACAGTACGACGGCGATGCGTTCGCCGTGGCTCGGCCGGTAGCCGTGACCCGGGGCCGTCGGCCCGGTCGGGAGGTCCGGGGCGGTGAGCGCGGCCAGGGCGGTGGCGGCGGCGTGCTCGACGGCGACGTGGTGGTGGTCCCACAACTCCTGCCGGGCGCGGATGATTTCGCCGTCCGGCACGAGGACGGAGCGGACATCGTCGTGGTGGGCGGCGTGCAGGGCCAGTGCGGTGGCACGGCGGGCGCCAAGGGCGTCGATGGCGACCGAGTCGACGGGGACGTCGACCGGGCGACCGGCCTCGATGGCGGCGTTCAGCGCCCGGCAGTTCTCCGGCTCGACGGCGACCGTGCGGATTCCGTGGTGCCGGGCGGCGGTGGCGACACCGGCGAACAGGCCGCCGCCGCCGACCGAGACCACCACGGTGTCCAGACCGGGGATCCGGGCGTTGATCTCCTCCAGCAGGGTTCCGGCCCCGGCGGCGATCAGCGGGTGGTCGTAGGCGTGGGCGGCGAGCGCGCCGGACGAGGCGGCGAACTCCTCGCATGCCTCCAGTGATTCGGCGTACACCGCGCCGACGATCCTTACGTCCGCCCCGAGTTCACGGAGCTTTGCCACCTTGACCGCCGGGGCGACGGTCGGCAGGAACACCGTGGCCCGCACGCCCTGTTGCCGCGCGGCCCACGCGCAGGCGAGCCCGGCGTTGCCGCCGGAGGCGATGGTCACCCCCGCGTCCGGCAGGGTGCCGGCCTCGCGGTGGGCCTGGATGAAGTTCTGCGCGCCGCGCGCCTTGAAGGAGCCGGTGTGCTGCATGAACTCCAGCGCGAACCAGGCCTCGTAGGGCTCTGCGGACCGGCTGTCGAGGGCCGCGCCGCGCGCCGCGCGGATGGTTCCCGGGTCGACGGGGGCGACGGTGACCGGGCGGACGTGCCCGGTTATCCGGTCGGTGGCGGCCTTGATGTCGTCGTACGTGAGCTGGTGCACGTCGTTGCTCCTGCCGGGAGGGGGACGCGGCCGGGCGGATGGGGCCGGCCGGTGGACTGGGTGGGCTGGGTGGACTGGGCCGGGCTGGGCGGGCTGGGCTGACTGGGCGGGGATGGCTCAGGCCGGTTCGGGTCGTTGCGGTCCGCGACGGAAGGCGAGTGGTTTGCGGGGTCGTTCTCCAACGCGGTCCGCGTTCAAGGGATTTGATCCAACAGGTCAACTGAACGTGTCGAACGTGGTACGTTCTGTCACCTTGAACTCAATAAGGTGACCCCGGCAGCGCGCCAACGCTCCGGGGCCTGGCACAAGGAGACAGACTCCTCATGCAGATTCATCGTAGCGCCCTACGCGCGGTTTCACGGTTCTACCCAACGCGCTGTTGCAGGACCGGCGGTTGTCCTACACCGCCCGCGGCCTTCTGGCCGACCTTCTTTCCCGTCCCGACGGCTGGTCCGAGGACGGTCGGCGGATGGCCGACGCGAGTCCGCAGGGCCGTCTCGCAGTCGCGAAGGCGCTGCGGGAGCTGACGGCCTTCGGGTATTACCCGGGTCCACAAAGTCCGTCGCAGCGACGGGACTTTCGTCAGCGAGGCCCATGTCTACGACACTCCGCAGCCCGTTTCGGGTACGGGTTATGTGCGCCAGGTCGTGCCGGGTATCAGCCGTCCGGGTTCCGGTGAGCCGACCGTCTGTGGCCGGGGCATCAACCCCGTAAAGAACCGTGGGAAAGAACCCTCCCTCCCCGGTCGACGTCAGCGGCCGAGCGCGGCCGACGTGTGCGAGGCGGCCGAGGTTCGCGGAGGCTGGGCTGCCACGGGAACGGGCCAGCCAGTGGGAACGGGCGAGCCAGTGCAAGCGGGTGAGCCGGTGGAGACGTCCGTCATGCCGAAGAAGCTCACGACGCCGGAGGCGCCCGCGGCCGGGGACGTACTCACGGGCAAGGAGGTCTTCGGGGCCGGTCCCGGCCGGGACCACGCCGATCCGTCGACCGCCGAAGCCCACGGCGCGGCCGTCGCCACGCTGCTCCGGGTGATCCGTCCGGAACCGCGTCTGCGGCTCGGCGCGGTCGAGGCGCTCGCCCTCGCGCCGCTGGTCTCCGCCTGGCTGGAACGCGGTTACGATCACCGCGACCTCGCCGGGGCCCTCCTGGGCGGGCTGCCCGCCCGTGTCCACTCCGCCTCGGCGATCCTGCGCAACCGCCTGACCCGGAAGCTGCCCCCACCACCTGAGTCCTCGATGCCCGAACCGTCCGGCCCGGCCATGCCGCGCTGGGCCGAGTGCGCCGAGTGCCGTCGCCCGATTCCGCACAAGGGCACCTGCCGAGACTGCGCGGCCCCGGCCGACGGCCCCCGCCCCGACGACGACGGCGCCCTCCGCGCCCGGACGGCCGCACGAGGCCGCGCCCTGGTGCGCGCCGCGCTGCGGACGGACCGCTCGGAGCTGCCTGCTGCCAGCGGAGCCTGACCGCGTTGCCGTGACTCGGCGGATCCTCGGCAATCCCGAAGTCGTTCGTCAGTGGCCTCGGTGCTGAAGCTGTCGTGCTTCGGCTCATCAGGTGAGGCTGGGGCACTCGAACAGCCTTGGTGGACATCGGGCTTCTCTGCGAGGCTATGGCGATGACCACCACACCAGAATGGGAGCAGCGCTCCGCCGACCTGTGGGCCGCCATCGGCGACTTCGACCCTGCCGACTTCCGCGCGAAGATCGGGGCACTGGCCGACGAACTCCCCGAGGGGCACCCGGTCGCGTACTTCGAGCGTGCGTCGGCGAACGACTCGACGGGCGAGGGCGAGGCGGCCGTACCGCTCTACCGGAAGGCGCTGGAGGCCGGGCTGACCGGCGAGCGCAGGCGGCGGGCCGTGATCCAGATGGCGAGTACGCTGCGCGCGCTCGGGGACGCCGGGGCGAGCGTTGAGCTGCTCACCGCGGAGCGGGACAACGGCTCCGACCACCTTGATGATGCGGTCTCCGCCTTCCTGGCGCTCGCGCTGATCGACGTCGGCCGGGAACGGGAGGCGGCTGCGCTGGCCCTGGGCGCGCTCTCCAAGCATCTGCCGCGCTACAACCGCTCCCTCGCGAACTACGCGAAGATCGCGATCGGCGAGGAACCGACGGCCTACTGACTTCGGCTCGTCAGGTTGAACTATGGTGCGAGCACGAGACGGTGACTGTAGCCGTCACGCCCAGGAGGCAGGCCCTGTCGAGCCGGAAGAGCCGTCTTCCGTAATGGGTTGCGTAGTTCTACGGATCCTGCGGGACGGCTCACTGATTAGAGTCGTCCGTGGTTCCATCGAACTCATCACAAGGACGATTTCATGAGCACCCTGCCAGAGGGCCGCCCACCGAAAAGCGACGCCGTGACAGCAATCGCGAGCGCTCTCGCGAGGCTCCAGGCGTGGTGCGCGTGCCAGGAGGGTGTGCGGCTGGTGCTGGGCCCGCCGCTGGACGACCGCCGGATCGACGCGCTGCCGTACGAGATCCGAGAGCGGTATCCATGGAAACTCGCAGTGCCCTATCGGCCCGACCGCTTTGTCATTCCTGTCGGGTATCGGGAAGTCCTGCGGACCTGTTCCTTCGCGCGCATCGAATACTGGGATGAAGACGAGGACGATTGGTTCGTGTACGAGCCGGTCAATGTGTTCTCGCCGGACGAGGTCTGCCAGGGACGCTCATTCACTGATGCCGGAACCACACTCAGCGGCGACCGTGAGATCCATACGTCCTTCCTGATTGCCTTCGCCACCACCGGCTATGCGGTCGAGGCGTCACGGTGGTGCTTTTACACGGACGGTGACCTGCCGCAGGAGGACGGCGAACTACCTGTCCTCCTCGAATGCAACGATTATGAGTGCCGCGTTGCTAAGTACGTCGATACTGGTGACTGGATCAGCAACGCCGACAATGTGCCTGGCGCTCTGTCGTTCGCCGACTGGCTGGACGCACTGGTTACGGAGGTCACCCGCCTGCCGTTCGACCCCGAGCGCACGGATAACATCCCCTACCTTCTGCGCTACGCCAAAGTGAACACGGCCGACCAATCGAAAGACCACCAATAAGAGGTTGTCTCACGTGGCAAGTTTCACGAGCTTCTTGTAGCAGGTCAGGGCGGCGGCCATGGCCAGGCCTCGGCTCTGCCAGTCGTTGCGGACCACGTACGGGATCTTGAGACCACGAGCAGCCCATGGCAGGCTCATGCCGCATGATCGATGAATTCGCGAAAGACAATCTGCACGGGAGACTGCGGCGGGACCGTAAGGCGCTGCTCTGGAAACTTGACGGCTTGTCCGAATACGACGCCCGCCGACCTTTGACAGCGACCGGGACCAACCTCCTCGGCCTGGTCAAACACGTGGCCACCGTCGAGGCCAGGTACTTCGGCGAGGTCTTCGACCGCCCTTCCCCGGAACCGCTGCCCCGGTGGCAGGACTCCAACGGCAGCGATCTGTGGGCGACCGAGGACGAGACCCGCGATCAGATCATCGGGTGCTACCGGCGCACGTGGGAACACTCGGACGCGACGATCAACGAGCTTCCCCTCGACGCCCCCGGCCACGTGCCGTGGTGGCCGGAGCCTTATGCCGACACGAACCTGTTCGCCATCATGGTCCATGTCCTCGGCGAGTCCATCCGGCATGCCGGGCACGCCGATATCCTGCGCGAGGGCCTCGACGGCCGGACCGGGTTGCGCGCCGAACACGAGAAGCAGATCGACGAGGAAGCCCGTGCAGCCTACTGCGCGAAGATCGAGCAGGCTGCCAGGTCGGCCGCACCAGTCAAGGCGTAGAGGTTGTCTCACGTGACTTGATGTTCGTGCGGCATGATGCCGGTCGTGGGTGCTGATCTATCGAAGCGTCTGGTTCCTGATGAACTCTGGGAGCTGGCCGCCCCGTTGCTGCCGTCGTTCGTTGTTCGTCCGCAAGGTGGCCATCGCGCGGGGTGCGTTGCCGGTCCGCAGCTGGGAGGCGTCCTCGGTGAAGGTGGTGTCGCGGATGTGGTGCAGTGCCTCGGTGCTCCAGTGGTCGCGGATCAGTTGGGCGAGTCGGGCCGGGGAGGCCTGCTCCGCAGTCGGACTGTTGACGGCGTAAATGGTCTTGATGGTTGTCTTGCCGGTCTTGCGGTCGGTGCGGCGACGCTTGATCTGGATGGCCTGCCGGGCTCCGGGGAACAGCAGGTTGTTCACTGTGGCGACCTTGATTCGGCGGATCTCGGAGCGGCCGTGACCCTTGCCCCTGGCGCGGTCCTGAAGGGGGATGTCCTTCCAGGGAGTCGACTTGAGCTGCGCGCGCAGGTGCTTCTGGTTGCCCTTGACGATCACGACCTAGTGCGCCTCGCGGCCCAGGAGGTACGCGGCGTGCTCGCGCTGGGTGTGCAGTGAAGTTCCACCCTGATCGTGGACAGCGGGCCGCAAGAGCCCCAGGTCGGTGACGCCAACCTTGAGCAGTCTTTTGAGGGTGAGGCCCGCCTGTTCTCGTTTGAAGCAAAAAGCCGTGCTGCGGTCAGGACGCCTTGACGGACTCGATGAACGGCATCCAAGCGGACGAGGGGAGAACGAGCACCGGGCCCTTGGGGCGCTTGGAGTCGCGGACGGGGACGATGCCGGGGTGACCGTCCGTGACTTCGAGGCAGTCGCCGCCACTGCTGTTGCTGTGGCTGCTCTTACGCCAGGTGATGGCGCTCAAGGCGAGTTGGCTGTGCACCATTTCGGTAGTCCTCTGCCGCGTCCTCGATCACGGTGAGGGGCGCCTCCGGCGGCAAGGCGGCGGCCTTCAGGAGATCGTACGACCCCCGATACTGCTTCACGAGGGCCGGATCGTCGACGGTGTTGGACGGGGCGCGAGGACGCAGAACTCGTGGCCCTCCGGGTCGGCCAGGCACCTCCACGGGACGTCGCCCTGGCCGAGGTTGATGTCGGTGGCGCCGAGGGTCCGCAGCCGGGTCACCTCCGCCTCTTGATCGTCACCGGGGTACGGCAGCAGGTCAATATGAACGCGGTCTGGCACGGCCTTCACGCCGGGCGTGCGGAGGAACTCGAGATACGGGCCGACACCCTTGGCGGAGCGCAACACCGCCTGATCGTCAGTCACCTTGTGCAGGGTCCAGTCCATCGCCTCGTCCCAGAACCGGGCCATGGCCCGCGGATCCACGCAGTCGACCACCACCGCGGCGATCGGCCCGGTGTCCCGGTAGATCTCCCGAGGCTCCAGCACGCAGAACTCATTGCCCTCCGGGTCTCCGAATACGCATGTCTAGCAGTTCTAGGAGACATGCCCGATGGCAGCAAAACCGCAGGTCAGCGCGGGGAACTTCACCAACTCGCTCGGGGTAGGTATGAGCGACCAACCCCGTGCCCTCTCTGCTATCCGTCTGTCGGTCGAGACCGACGAAACCACCAGCCCCGGCCGTCAGCGCGACGCTAACGCGGGGACCGCCGCATCCATCGGTGCCCGCATCGCTGGGGAAGCCGTAGACCTCGGAGTCAGCGCGAGCAAAACAACCCCGTTCGAACGGCCCGAGTTGGGCGCATGGCTGACCCGACCCGACGACTTCGACGTGATCTTGTTTTGGCGGCTTGACCGTGCCGTCCGGTCCATGGCCGACATGTCCGCGCTGGTCGGTTGGGCGCGCAAACACGGTAAGCGGCTGATCTTCGCTGAGGGTCCGGGCGGGGCACGGCTCGAACTCGACATGTCCAACGTCGTGGGCGAGTTGATCGCAACCCTTCTGGCGTTCGCGGCGCAGATGGAGGCACAGAGCATCGCTGAGCGCGTCCTCGGCGCGCAGGCCGCCATGCGGGGAATGGAACTCCGCTGGCGCGGTTCCCGGCCCCCTTACGGCTACGTGCCTGTTCCGCTGGAATCCGGCGGGTGGACCCTGGCACCGGTCACCGAGGCAATCCCCGGATGCGGCCCGGCCCCGGTCGCTGTCATTGAGCGGATCATTCGCGATTTGATGGGCGACCCGGCGCAGAGCGTGAGCGGTAAAACCGTGAGCGCCATTGCCGAGGAACTGAACGCCGAGGGCATCCCTTCCCCGCGCGACTGGTGGGCACTGGCCAAGGGACGGACAACCGGCGGGAAGACGGGCGGTGCCAAGGGACAGCGCGCGGTGAGCCGTGAGCGTTTCAAGTGGACGCCGAACGTGGTTAGCAAGTTGCTCCGCTCCTCCTCGCTGCTCGGTTGGAAGACGCACGACGGTAAGCCGGTCCGCGACAGCGAGGGACGGCCGGTTATGGCGACGGCCGACCCGATCCTTACCCGCGCCGAGTACGACCGCGTAGGCGCGCTGTTGGACTCCCGGAGCATCAACAACGGTGGGCGTAAGGACACGAACGCACTACTCCTCGCTGTGGTCCATTGCGTGAGCTGCGACGGCCGTATGTACCTCAATTCGCAGGCCGGAAAGACGCCTACCTACAAGTGCAACTCCCATGCGCGCGGCGACGCTTGCGAGGCACCGGCCAATGTTCGGGGCGATTGGGTGGACGACTACGTAACCCGCGAATTCCTCGCTGCGGTTGGTGGACTGAACGTGACGCGAGTAGTCGAGATTCCCGGCTATGACCCGGCCCCCGAAATTGCGGCGACGCTGGCCGAGTTCAAGGAACACCAGGAACAGCGGGGACGGCAGAAGTCGCGGAGCGCGCGGGAGGAATGGCAGCGACGGGCGGATGCCCTTGACGCACGGTTGGCCGAACTGGAGGAAACACCGGCTACCCCGGCCCGCCGAGAGGTGATCGGCACCGGCCGGACGTACGCCAACGAATGGGCCGACACCGACACGGCAGGAAAGCGCCGAATGCTGCTGGACGCTGGCGCGCGTCTCACGGTCAAGCGGGGAACTCGGGGCGGTTGGCGACGGCTGGACGAATCGCGGGTGACCTTCACGCTGCGGGACGCCGAGCACGCCGACGCTGCCGACTACCTGAGCGCCGCTCTCGCTGAGGCGGTGGCCGCATGAGCGCGGAAATGCGGGCCGAAATCGACCGACTGTCAGCCGAGTTGGCCAGCATGACGCCGAGGGGGCCCCGCCCCTACCGGCCGTGGGTGTTCCTCTCGACAGCGGAGAGGGCCGCCGATGTGTACGTGTCGGCCGAGCGGAACCGCGTTGCCGTGGCGCTGCGAGAGGCTGAGGAACAGCTAGCCGAGTATGAGCGGGTGCGGTCGCTGCTAACCCCGGATGCGTTCCGGGTGTGGGCACGGGTGCGGTATGGCAGTTAGGCCGCGTAGGAGGCGCTGAGAGCCTTTGAGGGCCCCGGTGAGGGATTTCCCCGCCGGGGCTTCCTTATGCCCGCAGACGGCCGCCTGAGTGCCTTTCAGGCCCTCACCGATCACCGGGGCCGGGTCGACCCCCACAAGCCGTCAGAGGGTCGCGCGGAGTTCTGTAACCAAAAAATTACTCTCCGTAGTGGTGGCGGCTGGCCGGCTCGGATATGACGGGTTTTCAGGAGCGCTTAACCAACTCGCCTCGTAGGCAGTGAGGGGCGCTTTACAGGCTCACTCTCTACAACATGCAGGCACCCTCGGCGGGTGCCTTTTCTTTGACTCGAATTCCGATCGATCGGAGAGGAACCGACATGCACGACAAGTGCAAGTGCGGAAATCCGCTCAAGCCCTACTGCGGCACCGGCACGCGCCCCAAGTGGTGCTCACGCAGTTGCCGAGATCGCGACTACTACCAGCGCAAGACGTACGGCGACACCACCCGCTGACCACCCCTTGACGTTAAGGGCTGCTCACCCCGAGAGGACCAACCCATGAACCTTGACAAATACACCCCCAAGACACAGGCGTTCCTAGTCGATGTCTACTACGAGAATGGCAATCTAGCCGGTCAGAGTCGCCTAATCGCGTGCCCTTTCTGCGGCTGTGAGCACACGCACGGAACCTCCCTCGGCCACCGCACGCCGCATTGCCTACCGCAGACAATCCAGCGCGGACGGCTTAAAGACAGCGACGCATACGGAAACCCCGGATACGAACTGTGCGACCCGGCCGACGACGTGAATTGGGACCTAGAGCGCGTCTACGCGCAACTCTGGGTTGCCCGTAAGCGGTACCTGCGGCTGCTCGCTGAACACGACCGCATGGACCCGTGGACGGCGCGAGAGCGTCGCGTAAAGAAGAACCTAAAAGAAGAGATCGACGGAATCGCGGCCGTTCTGCGCGCTGCGGGGGTGGAGCTGTAATGGACCTCTCGAACATCAATGCCGAGGCGCTACTAGCTGCGCTACAGCAGGCAACGCAGGGCGGGGACAGCGCCGAGGAAATCGGCACCATGGCGGACGACGACCTAGCCATCCATGCGCTGAGCAACCGGTTTAACGGCTCACTGTCATTCAACCGGGCACGCGGTTGGCATTTCTTCCCCGAGGATGCCCACCACTGGCAGGCAGACGCCGAGGGTGACGACGTAACGTCCACCGTTCAAACCCTGCTGCGCGAGCTACGCAAGAACGAAAAGGACCAGCGCCGCTCTCAGTACCTCGGGAGCAAGCAGCGCCGAGACAACGTCGTGGACATGCTTAAGGGTCTATCCGATGTGCGTTACAGCGGAGATTGGGATGCCGACCCGTGGCTACTGGCGGCCCCTAACGGGGTCATCGACCTACGCACCGGGGAGCTATCCGAGGGTTCGCCGGAACAGCGGATCACAAAGGCTGTCAGCGTGCCTTACGACCCGGACGCTAAGGCCCCTCGGTGGGAACAGTTCCTCGCTGAAGTCTTCGCCCACGACCCGGCATTGCCCGGCTACGTACAGCGGCTGTTGGGGTACGGGATCACCGGCAGCACAAAGGAGCAGTGTTTCGCCGTCCTCTACGGTTCCGGCTCAAATGGAAAGTCCACGCTGCTAACCACGCTGCGGGAACTACTCGGTGCGCACGCCACGCCTTTCGACATGTTCACCACCAGCGGTAAGGCGCGCGGCGGGCCGGACGCCGAAATGCTTGTTGGCACTCGCCTAGCACTGGCCAGCGAGACAAACCGTTCCGCCGTTCTCGACAGCGCCGCTATCAAGAATGCGACCGGCGGGGAAGAGATCACGGTCAACCCCAAATATCGGAAGCCTTACGCGTTCAAGCCGCAAGCACTGATCCTGCTAGCGAGCAATTACAAGCCGGTCGTTAAGGAGCAGGACAACGGCACGTGGCGGCGCGTCAAGCTGATTCCTTTCCTCCAGCGATTCCAGGGTGAAAACAAGGACGTGAATCTAGAGGACACGCTACGCGCCGAAATGCCGGGCATCCTCGCGTGGCTAGTCCGTGGCAGCGTCGATTGGTACGCCGACGGGTTGCATGACCCGGACAGCGTGAAGGCGGCCGTGGAGGCGTACAAGGAGGAGTCCGACACCTTGGCCGGATTCTTCCCCGGCATCCTTGTGGCGGACCCCAAGGGACGCGTTACCGGCGCTGACCTTTGGAATGCGTACACAGCGTGGGCCGAGGAAGAGGGCATGGACGCGTTCCGCACTAAGCGCTCTCTGACCAACGCACTCAAGGAACGGTGCCGCACCATAGGCACGTACAACAGCGGCGGCAAGCGTGGGTTTACCGGAATTCGACTCGCTGAGCAGACGGATTGGTCGGATTCCCCAGAGATGTTCCGGGCCGAGTAGGACAGCGGGGAGGGGGTGTGTTGCGTGTGCACGCTATGTGCTGCACGTCCGCACCCCCTCTGACCTGGGTAAAGCAACAGAACAACAGACGGTGCACAAGATTTGAAGACATGTAACTCAGACAGACCTAATGGTATTTGGAAAGCCTCCAAGGCAACTGTTTGATGTGTTGTTGCGTTGCGACGCCCTCCCCACCCGCTGCCCCGAGCCGGCCGTCACGATTGGTTAACGTATACCGGAAGGGAATCCGTTATGCCGAACCTCTTGTGATTTCGCTTAACAAACTCACCTCGTAGATAGTGAGCGGCAATAGCCGTTCAAGAAAATGACAAGCGAGGTCCCGGCTTACCCGCCGAACCCCACACGTGACCAGAGCGCGGACGCTTGAGCTTTTCGGATTCCAACTAGGTTGCCTCTCTTTTCCTTGGTGCGCCGAGGGCCGGTCAGTCTCTCCTCTGGCCGGTCACTCAGCACCCCTTAACGTCAAGGGGTGACCTCCTGCGGCTGCTCCCGCATCCCCCTTAATTCTTCGGCGAGTTGTAGTCACGCGCGCATAGTCGGCGTACTCCTCCCCGATGGGCCCCCTTGCCCGCTGTGATCTGAGCAGAGATCCGGCGAGTAAGGGGGCCCTTTTGTTTGCGCGAGAGGGAATCTGATGACTTACCACACACGCGATGGGCGACCGCTCGTGACTGTGCATGACATGACTACTGGCGGGCGGGGTTCGACCTCCCGTAGGGACACAGCGGCCGGGCAGGACCCGGCCGAATCCGCCTCTCGTAACCATGCAGCGCGACGACGGCGCGAGATTGCCGAATCAGCCACCGCTGTTAGTCACAACGATTCAATGCAGGATGTTTACGCGGAACGCGCCGCCCGCAAGGAAGCCGAACAGCGCGAGCTAGAGGAATGGCGAACGCAGCAAAAGGAAGACACCGAGCGGCGTAAACGCAGTGAGATGCATGACCGATGGGTGGCGGAAGAGTCGCAGTACCTAGACATTGGCAGCGACTCCGACCCCATCGAGTCATTGACCGCAGCGCGTCAGAGTCTCGCTGACTTCAAGGAGCGCACTGAGGGCGAGGAAATAGCCGCCCGCATTTTCAACCGAATTCACGCCCCCTGGCTTTGATCCAGAAACCCGAGGAAGCAAGCAATGAACGACGTAACTACCCCAGAGGATCTACTTACCTCTGCCCATGAATTCATGATGCACAACAAGCGTCATGGAGTCCTAGCGCCAAAGGCCGCCGAGGATCGTTGGCAGGATCTACAGGCCGTTGTCCGTGAGATGGAGAGGCTTACTGAGCTGTTCTACGAGCGGTCCGAGGCCGCCGAGGATGCGCGGCTAGAGGCCGTCGCCGCTTATGCCCGCGCTGCTGATTCCGGCAAGTCCGTTCCGGCCGGTATGGGCTCTAAGGTGCAGGACGCCAAGCTAGCCGTTGACGGCACCCTGCGCGCTTTCCGCGACAATCTGCCCCGACTGGTGGCAGCACGTAAGGCGTATGACGCGCTGTTTGATGACCGTAATTTTGTCGCCGAGTATCGAGCGACCGTGTCCGGGGAATTTCTCAAGCGGCGTGAGGCTGTGTTGGCGGCATTCAAGGAGCTTGACGCGCAGATTCCCGCGCTGGCCGAGCTGTATCGGCTGCTTGGTCAGTTCACGCTAGACGACCTGCTAGGCGATACGCTCGCTGAAATCGAGTACAACGGTTCCCCGCTGGAGCACGGAGGGCTTTTCACCGGGCAGGGGAATGAGAGTTGGGACGCCCCAAAGCTCAGCGAGGCAATGAGCGATGTTCGCCGATACGTGCTGAATGACGACCCCATCCAGGGCGGCACCCTGCTAACCGAGGACCTGGGCACTATTGCCGCTGCCCTCCCCGAGCTTGCGGAGAAGCGTTACGAGGAATGGCAGGAAGCGCTAGCGGCGTCCCGAATGACGATGACGCACGCCAGCCCTTATGGCAGCTACAGCCACTAGGCAACGGATTTATGGGGTCGGCCCGGCGATAGCCACCGGCCCCGCTCGCTGACGAAAGGAGGTACCCCCTATGCCATGGGAAACCAGCGACCGGCGTTCCCGCCTTCCAGCCAACTGGGCCAAGCTGCGGCAGCGCGTTATCCGACGGGCGGGGGGTCGCTGTCAGGCCGTCCTACTCGACACCGGACAGCGCTGCGGGGAATCGGGCACGGACGTTGACCACATAGTCCGGGGCGATAACCACGCCCTAGACAATCTGCAATTGCTGTGCCGCTGGCATCACACGCGAAAGACTCAAGCTGAATCGGCGGCAGCGCGAGCAATGATCCCCCGCCCACAAACTGAGATACCCAGGGTGCAGCGGGAGGCCACGCCAGACCCTTGGTGATCCTCGCTGTGAACGCTGTGATTCTCTGAGTTCGCATCGAATTTCACGGAATGTGACGGTGGCTGAGCTTGCGCAGAGTGACCAAAAGGGTGGGGGGTGACCCCTAAACAGCCCCTTTCCGGATCGCAAGCGTATAGCTCTCGCCGATCTCCGTCCGGACAGCCCAGATCAGTTAACGCTGTGCGACCAGCGCGAATACCGAATACCCCTGGAGTTTCACTATGAGTAAGCCAAAGCTGAGTACCGAGTTCCGCCGCGCGGTGGTCGAGGAGTTCGACCTAGAGGCACACGAAATGATCACCCTGGAACGGGCGTGCGCTGTGCTGGATCAGATCGAGGGACTAGAGCGGGACGTGAAGGATCGCGGCATCATCGTGCGCGGTGTCCGAGGCGGCCTATATCCGAACCCTTCGCTTAAGGAACTGCGCGCCGCCGAAACGTCGTTCCTCGCTATCGTGCGCGCCCTCGGCCTACAGGATGCGGATATGGGCGCCGGTAAGGGTTCGCTGTCCGCTGCTGCCCGTGCCATGAATCGCCAGCGATGGGGGGTGCGTGGTGGTCGCGCGGCGTAAGCGTGAGCCGGTCGATTCCGGCCCCACCGCCGAGGATCTGCAATACGGCCGTCTCGGCGTGATGTACGGCCTATTCGGCAACGACCCGGTCGCATTCGAGCGGGTAGGCCGCCATGACCATACCGCGCCTTTCTCCGACGCTGCCCTAGAGGTCGAGGCCCGCGAATTCGCGGAGCGTCACCGGCACATGTGGGCCGACTGGTAGACCGACCACCTAGGAACGTCCCTAGGTGCTACAGCCCCGCTTTCCGCTGTCGGGGGCTTTCTGCGCCTAAGACACCTTCGCATTAACCCCTGAACCGGCGCCGCGACCCATCATCGTCCAGCGCGATTTGGGCTGCTTCCACAAACAGGGAAAGACAGGCATGGATATCCCGGCGCGCGTCGACCACCGATGACCTAGGGCTGGTGAAGTCATTTTCAGCTCTCTCCCGCACCACTACCCGAAAGGCTACGCATGCGTCCATTAGGCGGTCCGCAGCGCCTGTTACTCTCTTCGGTCCAGCGAAGAGAACTTCTGTCCATGCCTTCCTGATTTCGAGCGTTATCGGGTGTAGCTCGTCGTCCTGATTAGGCTCGTCGTCATAGTATTCCCAGTCAATTAGGACAGCGACAGCGGCGGCATACTCCTTGTACGTCGCCTCTCGCGGCTCACGCCGGGACTTCCGATGCTCTGCGCGTGCAACAATTTCAGCACCTTCCCTTTGCGCCCGCGCAGAAGCTAAGGCGGCACCAATTGTGGCAAGCGAGCCCGCCAACGCGCCGCACACGGCGGCTAGTCCTGCATCCATAGCTGAATACCTCCCATCGTTGGGAGGCGTTAGCCCCCCGATGGCCCTTCGCTGTCGGGGGCCATTTGCTTGTCTAGGGCACCTTCGAAAGAAAGGTGGGGTATCTGGCCGGAGTGGGGGTCATGGGGCGGGTCAGCCCAGTGATGCCAAGGGTTTTCCGCCCCTGCGATTCTTAGGCCGCAGAGTCGAGAACGGCCCTCACCTCGGGTACGTCGGCGTACTCAGCGAGGCGGGCCAGGACCACCCGCACCCGTTCCGCTGTCCGCTCGCTGGCAACGTCGGCCGACAGCGTGAGCACCCGTTCGGCAGTCGCCGCCGCTTCCTCGGGTTCCGGCCCCGTCCAGTGCAGCGGGAGAGGGACGGCCGAAGAATTGCGGAAGGCGTAACCAGTCCTAGGTACTGGCCCCAGCGCTGGCCTTGAGGGCCTCCAAAAAGCGCTCCACGGCCACTCCTGAAGATTGGTTCGTCTGGCCCGTCAACAGAGCGTTGAGCGCCCACCTGAGCGTTTGCAAGCGGATCTCCACCTCCTTGCGCCGGGTCTTCCCCATCAGGTCCCGGTCGCGCTCGGCTTGTGTTTGCGCCCGCAGGAGTTCACGGCCGATGATCTCGGGCCCTTGTTCGGTCACCATTCACCCCGACCGGTGAACCAGCCCGTGAGGTACGCGGTGGCCATGTCCAGAGAAGGGAGGGGCCATCCGGGATTCTCCCCGGGTCCCGGCTGGACGAAATAGTTCAGAGGCTCCCCGTCCCGAGCCGGGATCTCGGTGATCCAAAGCCGGTGGGTCTCGTCGGGCTCGCCCTCTTGAGCGTCTTGGAAGAACCACCCGCAGAGCGCCCCGTTGTCCGGCCGTCGGTCGAACCACTCGAACCGGAAACCTTGCGCGTACTCGGTATCACCCAACGTGCGTGCCATGCCGACTTACCTCCCGTTATTTTCCGCAACACTCTGCACCCAAGGGGCACCCCTAGACGGGTTCGCATATTTGTTCGAACATGCCCGATGGGTGGCGGTCGCATCTTGGCCTTTCGTGTGCCTGACGCCACGTCAGGTAGAGCTGATAACGCGTCAGACGACGAAAAACCCGCGCGGGATCACCTTACGCAGCCTGCCCTCTGCCACCAGCACTCCGACCGCGCGCACGGCCGTCGACTGGCTGATGTCGTACTCCGCCGCGATAGCCACTGTGCCGGGGAACTTGTCGCCCGCCTTCCACTCGCCCGCGTCAAGGCGTCGGCGTAGGTCGTCGGCAACCTGCGAGGCGAACGGAATCGAACGGTCTAGCTCCATGTGATCAGCGTCGGCGCTATTCCACGCGTGCGCTATCGCATTGGTCCACTAGTCAGCTAGTGCCCCAATAAGCGACCCCGAGGGAGCCGGGCTAGGGCTACTCCTCGGGGCCTGACCGAACATCGGAGGTTCGGCTATGCGGCACTTTATCTGTTGGCTTTTCGCGCTGTTGTTCCCCGCCCGTGGAAGGCGGCGCGCGACCCCGGTTCCCGCCCCCGTTCCGGCCCCGCGTCGCCGCGTGACTGTCGTCTCTCCCGAGGACGTACCGGCCCCGGTGGAAGGCGAGGAGATCGCCCTAATCCGGCCCTACGTGCTCCGGTGGGAGCAAGCCGCACCAGCGGAACGCGAGGCGATCTTGCGCAGGAACCGGCGCATCGACGCTGCGGAGGTGGCGGCAGCATGAGCGAACCGCGCACTTATCCCGATGAGCCGTTCTGGGTTCCGCTCCCCGAGGGGCCCGACGACCCCGCCCCGGTGCCCGGATGTGCCGGTTGCGATGCGCTGGCCAACGTGCGCCAACTCGCCCGCAGAACAGGTGACTTGACCACGGTCACGGATGCCAACGTGATGATCCGCCGACACCCGCATGAGCAGTGAGACAGGGAAGCTGTGCGGGCGCTGCGCCGGACACCGGACCGTGTGGTGTGACGGTTGCTGGGGGTTCGGCGGGTGCGCACGCTGTAAGGGCAGGGAACGCCTACCGTGCCCCGACTGCGTTCTCGGTGCCGAGGATGTAGACCGCTTCCGCTGGCACTGAGACCGGCCTCGCTCGCCTGTTCCCCCGCAGGTGGGCGGGGCCTTTTCATGCCCTGATCAGGGGCTATGCCGTAGAGTTGCTAGTCCGGCGTGTTCGGGTCGGCGAGGACCGTCCACGGCACGTCGCCCTGGCCCACGTCGGCGGGCGTCGCACCGAGAGCCTGGAGGCGCGCGACCAACTCCGCCTGATGGGCCGCAGAGGTGGTGGCGAGATCGAGGTGCACACGGTTCTTTGTTGTTGTCTTGGGTTCCGGGACGGTAACGACGTCGACGCAGACGGCGACCGGGTCCGGCCAAACGAAGCCGGCGCCCGGCTCCACGTTGGTCACGCCGGGTCCCTCGTGGAAACACCCCAGCCGAGCGCCTCCGCCCAGAACCGGCCGACCGCCGAGTCATCAAGGGCCTTTATGTTCACGTTAACCGGTCGCAGTGCCATGCCGGCGATCCTATGCACCCGCTCTGCAACGACATCCGCACCGTCGCCAAACAGAGATCAACTCGCTTAGTGGTCGACTCCGGAAGCCCTTCGGGGGTTGACGCGACGGTTGGTTGCGTGGCCCGGGGCGCTCGGGTATGCAGACTGCTGAAGGGATGCGGTTACTGCGGTCTCAGCGGGGGAATCCCAGCTCGCCCGCACGCAGCCCGGCCTGGAAGCGGGAGTCGGTGCGCCTGTCGCGGCGGTGCAGAACCGGTACACCGGTGACATGGGGCTGCTGGCGGAATGCGAGGAATGGGGCACCGCGTACGTGCCGTACTTCCCGCTCGGCGGTGGCGTCAGCCCGCTGGACGCCGAACGGCTTGGCAAGGTCGCAGCTCGCCTGGGCGCGACCGCCATGCAGGTGCAGCTCGCCTCGCTGCTGGCGACCTCGCCGTCGGTGCTGGCGATTCCGGGCACCGGTTCGCTCGATCACCTGGAGGAGAACCTCGCGGCGAACCATCTCAGTCTCAGTGACGAGGACCTGTCTGACCTGCGAGGCTGACCGGCTCTGGAAGTCAGCGTGCCTGCCGTGCCCGTTGCCGCCGCACGCGCGATGTCCCGACCGTCACGGAATGACACGGCGCGCCGGTCTCGGCGGAGTTGGCCGATCCGTGGACGGCCCGGTGCTGCCGGACTACCGACCGACAGGCAGACTCTTGATCATCTCGCTGTTGACCAGGATGACGAGGCAGCCGCAGCCGCCGACGCAGTATTCGACCTCACCTTCAGATGTGCGGTGGTGGGACCGTAGCGTCCACCATTGCGTTTCCGTCGGAGTCGGCTCGTGGCAGACGGGGCAGTGGTCGTCCGACGGCGTGACCGGGGATGTGGGAGTCATGCCACCAACATGACGTCACTGTCTAAGACACTTCAACCATTACACCGGTCGGCGGCTCAGGCGGGACGAGTGCCGGGGCGATCGGCAGGTCCGGCAGGCCGAGCAACGCGGCGCACCGACCAGGCGCCGGCCAGGACTACCAGTGCCATGGCACACAGCTGACCAGGCCGAGCGAGATCACCGCCCGCCACTGCGCAGCCGTGATCCCCCGCAGCCGCGGCCGGACCAGTAACCACAGGATCGCGGCCGAGAGGAACAGCCGCACCGGCCAGCGCCGTGGGACCGACGTTCGCGTACGCCTCCTTGGCCACGGCCGAACCCGCTTGAAGGCTGATGATCTGGGCCGGCATCAACGCCGGTGCCGTCGCGGCGCCCTGCCACGGCGATCGGGGATCTTCACCGTCGTGCTCCTCCGGTTCCTCTCCGTAGTCAGCGCCGCCAGGCTTTGCCGTGATGACCGCGCTGGCCACCCGGCCTGCCGCCGCGCGCCAGTACAGCTCGGACCCCACTCGGTGATGTAATACCCTTATGCATTTCAACCATTACGGCGGGGAGGCCGCCCGGCTGGCCGCCGACCTGGTCAACCTGACCGCGCCACCACGACCCGAGCATCTGGAACCATTGCTCGCCACGCACGGCGTGGTGCACCGCACGCTCACCGCCGCGCAGGCCGAGACGATTTGGACATGGAGCCGACGCCTGGCCGCGTGCTTTGGGCCGCAGGACCTCGAAGAGCGGTGCCAGGCAGTCAACACACTCCTCGCCGATGCCTCCAGCAGTCCCCGCATCTCCCTGCACGACGGCCGGCCCCACCTGCACTACAGCGCCACCGGTGCCGACGCAGCCGCCCACATCCGCGCCATCACCGCGACCGGACTCGCTTACGTCGTCTGTTCTGCTGGAGCCGAACGGCTGGGACGCTGCGCACGCCGCGACTGCGGCCTGGCATTCGTCGACACCTCCCGCAACGGCCGACGCGCCTACTGCTCGGTGCGCTGCGCCAACAACGATGCCGTGGCGCGTCACCGCGAGCGGCGCCACGGTGACGCCCGGCCGTCAACTGCGCGGAAGACCCGGCGAACGTGACTGTGAACCGCCCCGGGGGCCGTGGAAATCTCAGCTTGTGGTGATGACCTGGGGTTTCGTGAGTTCGGTGTAGTAGTTGGCTTCGTATTCGACGGGTGGGATGTGGCCCATTGCGCTGTGGAGTCTTCGGTGGTTGTACCAGTCGACCCACTCGGCGGTGGTCAACTCGACCTGCGAGAGCGTCTTCCAGGGCCGTTGCGGCTTGATCGACTCGGTTTTGAACAGGTCGATCGTGGACTCCATCAGGGCGTTGCGTATGCGTAACTGACGCTTTCGATGCTTGCCGCGATGCCGGCGGCGTCCAAGTGCTCGGCGAGCTTGAATGATGTGTATTTGTGACCGGGCATTCGAATGACGAACCAACTACCCTGTCTGCACGGGTTGTTGGTCGCGTTCGCGCTGCCACAGCGCAGGAAGTCGCCGCTCGCTACAGCGGCGGCCCTTACTGCGAGAGCGAGGCCGCCCAGGCGTATGGTCGGGGCTTCGATCGGAGGCTGGAGCAAACGAAGGAGGTGCTGGGGTGAGCGGGAGCACGGGCCCGATGACCGACGTGCCCGGGACTGGCCCGCCGCGGGCGTCGACCCGGGTCGGTACCGCTGTATGCGCCATCGTTCTCGTTCTCGGGCATGTGGTGACGGGCTACGTCGTGCTTACCGCCTACATGGTCGAGCCAGATGGCCCCTGGGACCGCCAGGCTGTCGCCAACGTGCGATTCGCGGCCGGCATCGGGGTGGCCTTTTCCGTCGTGACGGCACTGCTCTCGTGGGCGTTCGTGAAGGCCGAGTGGCTGCGTAGCTGGTGGTACGCGTTCCCCGCCGGACTGGCCTTCGCCGCTCTGCTTCGTCTGACGATCCTCGCGTCTGGGCTATGACACGCAAGGTTCGCACTCGGGCAGGGAAGGCCCGGGAGCGGATGGGCGAAGGCCGGGACCGGACGCTCGCGACGCGTCCGATCGGGGCTCGAAGACGGGGCGGGATCGGACGGGCGTGATGCCGCGCACGGAAGCGAAAAAGCCGCGCTGCGGTCAGGACGACTTGACGGCCTCGACGAACGGTGTCCAGGCGGACGCGGTGATGACGAGTGCTGGTCCTTCGGGGCGCTTGGAGTCGCGGACGGGGACGATGCCGGGCTGACCGTCCGCGGTTTCGAGGCAGTTGTCGCCGTCGCCGTCGCCGTCGCTGTGGCTGCCCATCTGTGTGGGTGTGGAGCTGGACCGGATCCGGGTCCGGTCCGTGACTGGCTGACTGTTTTTGTTCGTTGCTTCTGGGAAGCGTGCCGTGACAGCATTCGACGCGTGTTCGATAACGGGGATGACATAGCGGAGCCGCCTGTTCGGCGTTCGAAGATTGCTGACTTGGCCGAATGGCCTGTTCCCGAGGTGCCTCCGGCACCACGTGAGGCACCGAAACCTGTCCCTGCCGTGACGCCGGAGGTTGATCCTGCGGCGGCGGCTCGGCGTGAGTTTGCTGTGTTGCTGGGTGAGTTCCGGCGTACGGCGGTGTTGGTGCCGCTGGATGAGTTCGGGGATTTGTGGTCGGCGGAGCAGAACGGGGTGCGTTGGATCTGTGCGTTCTCGGATGAGGAGGCGTTGGCTCGGTTTGCGCGGGCTCGGGGGGATGCCGGGCGGGAGTGGACGTATCAGGCGGTGTTGGGTGCGCGGTTGTTGGATGTGATGGTGCCGTTGCTGCCGGGGCCGGCGGGGGTGGCGCTGGATGCGGGCAGTGAGGACGGCGGGATGTTGTTTCCGCCGGTGGCGGGGATCGTGCCTGACGCGGTTGCGGTGGATCTCGGGGGGATGCAATGAGTGGGGAGAGTGCTGATCTTCAGGTGCCGCCGGAGGCGTTGGCGGCGATCGCGAAGGGGATCGATCTGGCGCATGCTGAGTTGAAGGATCTCGGCATGATCGGGCAGGCGTCGATGGGGCGGGGGTTTTCGGATCTTGCGTTGTCGGGGCTGGAGTTGGGGCACGGCGGGCTGACGTCACAGTTCGAGACGTTCTGCAACCGGTGGGAGTGGGGTGTGCGGGCTCTGACGCAGAAGGGCAACAACTTCGCCCTGGGGGTCGGGTTGTCGGCTGGTTCCTTTGCGGAGCAGGAACGGTACGTCAAGGACTCGTTCAAGATCGGCGTGAACTCCCTGAACGGGAACCCGCACCTGTCCGAGGACGAGGTGAAGGGCATGAGCTGGGACACGATCAGCAGCCAGACCATGTACGACAACCCGGACTGGAGCGAGGAGTCGATGCTGAAGGCGGGTGAAGAGGTGCAGCAGACCTGGAAGGACACCGCCTACGACGTGGAGGACGCCCGACTCGACGCGATGGAACGATCCGGGCTGGTGGACCCGGCGGTGCGGGAAGCGGCGGATGAGCAGCTGAAGGAGCAGTTTGATCCGTCGGAGGAGACGATTCGTCAGGCTGAGCAGCCGCGGTGGGGGGAGAGTCGCTGATGGTGGACTGGGGGAAGCTCGGCGGGGATCTGTACGACGGTGCGGGCGAGCTGGTCGACAAGGGCAAGGAGATTGTCGGCGAGGGGATCGACAAGGGCACCGATTTCGTCGGCTCCGGGTTGGAGAAGGTCGGCGCGGATGAGTGGGCGGATGCGGTCGAGGACTGGGGTGATGAGACCGCGTCGTCGCTCGGGGCGGAGGTCGGGGAGAAACAGCTCGGGCAGACCGAGGAAGCGAACGAGCTGATCCACGGCAGGCCGGAGAAGATCAGCGCGGCGGTGAAGAACCTTCGGGACTTCCAGAAGGCTTTCGATCTCGTCGGTGGCGGGATGAAGAAGCTCGACTCCGGCCACTGGAAGGGTGAGGCCGCCGACGCCTTCCGGGCGAAGTTCGAGACCCTGCCCACGGACTGGCTGCGTGCGGCGGATGCGTTCGAGGACGCAGCCAAGGCGCTGGAGACGTATGCCGGGGCGGTCATCGGCGCGCAGGCCAAAGCCCGCGAGGCGATCGCTCTCCACAAGGAGGGCAAGCAGGACTACGAGAGGGCCGCTGCCGCTTTCCGGGAGAAGGCGGCAGCGTACAACGCGGTACGCAACACCGATCACCCCCTCCCGCATCCCGGAACGTTTTCCGATCCGAGCGTGGCCAAACGGCAGCATGCTCAGGAGGTCCTGGAGGACGCGCGGCGGGCGCGCAACGAGGCCGCCGAAGTGGCCAAGGGCGCGGTCACCGCGGCGATGGCACACGCCCCGAAGGAACCCACCGGCCTGGACCGTGCCAAGCAGGAGTTCATCGACTACGAGGTCGGCCAGGGCATCGAGCTGGCCCACTTCGGCGGCGGAGTCATCAAGGGCACCGCAGGACTGGTCAACTTTGTGAGGTCGGTCAATCCGACCGACCCCTACAACCTGACGCACCCGGCCGAGTACCTCAAGGGCGTCCACATGACGCTCGCCGGCCTCGTCTCCACCGCCGCCAACCCCGACCGCGCGCTCAAGAACGCGTGGGACGCCGCCAAGGGCGACCCCTCCGAATTCATCGGCCGACTCGTCCCCGAACTCATCGGCACCAAGGGCGGCGGCCTGATCAAGGGCGGCCTACGGGCCGGAATGAAGGACCTCCTCAAACGCCCCAAGGGTAAGAACCGACACGAACACGAAAGGAACCCCGACCCCAACTCCCAGGAGTGCAGCAAGGTCAAGTGCGCCGGAGACCCCGTCGACGTCGCGACCGGGCGCATGCTGCTCCCGCAGACGGACATCACGCTTCCGGGATCGCTGCCTCTTGTCTTCGAGCGCGTCTTCGACTCCTCCTACCGGGCCGGCCACTGGTTCGGCACCGGATGGTCGAGCACAGTCGACCAGCGCCTGGAGATCGACGCGGAAGGCGTGGTGTTCAGCTGCGCCGAAGGCAGCCTGCTCGCCTATCCGCATCCCACACCCGGCGTTCCCGTCATGCCCACACATGGTCGGCGCTGGCCCCTTGACCGGGTGGACGACGGCTACACCGTCACCGACCCGGAAACCGGCCGGGTCCGGCACTTCGTCGACCATGCGGGCGGGGAGCTGGCGCTCCTGGTCCAGATCGACGACCGCAACGACCGATGGATCACCTTCGAGTACGACGAGACAGGTGCCCCGACATCGATCGTGCACCACGGCGGCTACCACCTGAAGCTCACCACGAACGACGGCAGGGTCACCGCCCTGCACCTGGCAGGCGCCGCCCCCGACGGCACCGACCAGGAGATCCTCCGCTACGGCTATACCAATGGCCATCTCACCGAGGTCACCAACTCCTGTGGCCGCCCCCTGCGGTTCGGCTACGACGAACTGGGCCGCATCACCTCCTGGACGGACACCAACGGCAGCCGGTACGAGTACGTCTACGACGAACACGACCGCTGCGTGTACCAGTCGGGTACGAATGGTCACCTCGAAGCCCACTTCACCTGGGACGACACCGACCCCGACACCGGCCTGCGCATGACGTCCATGACCGACGGCCTCGGCCACACCAAGCGGTATGTGATCAACGACCGCTCCCAGGTCGTCGCCGAGATCGACGCCCTGGGAGCGGTCACCCGCTTCGAGTACGACCGATTCCACCGGCTGCTGTCCGTCACGGACCCGCTGGGCCACGTTATCCGCTCCACCTATGACGAGCACGGTCGCCTGACGGTGGTGGAGCGCCCGGACGGACGGCAGACGCGAACCGAGTACAACGAACTCGGGCTCCCGATACGCATCATTGGCACAGACGGCAATGTCACGCGCCAGACCTTCGACGAGCACGGCAACCGCACGTCGGTAACGGAATCATCTGGCGCGACCACCGCGTTCACCTACGACGACACCGGCACGCTCACCTCCGTCACAGATCCACTCGGGCACACCTCGACGGTCGCCTCCGACAAGGCCGAACTCCCCCTCGGCATCACCGATCCGCTGGGGGCGGTCACACGGTACGAGCGCGACGCATTCGGCCGACCCGTTTCCATCACCGATCCGTTGGGCGCCGTCACGCGGCTGGAGTGGACAGTCGAAGGCAAGCTCGCCCGCCGTATCGAGCCCGATGGCAGCACGCAGGTGTGGATGTACGACGGCGAAGGCAACTGCCTTTCTCACACGGACGCCATGGGCGGAACGACCCGCTTCGAGTACACGGTTTTTGACCTGCTGACGGCCCGCACGGGCCCGGACGGCGTGCGGTACGAGTTCATCCACGACACGAATCTCTGCCTGACGAAGGTGACCAACCCGCAGGCGCTGGCGTGGACGTACACGTACGACCCGGCAGGCCACCTGGTCGCAGAGACTGACTTCGACGACCGGACGCTGACCTACATGTACGACGCGGCCGGGCGCCTGACGTCCCGTACGAACGCGCTGGCCCAGACCGTCACGTACGAGCACAACGCACTCGGCCAGGTCGTTCGCAAGGACGCGGCGGGCGCGGTCACGGTGTTTGAATACGACATCTTCGACGAGCTGGCGGCGGCCACCGGCCCGGACGCGACGCTGCTACGGCTACGGGACCGCTTCGGCCGCCTCAAGTCCGATACGGTGAACGGCCGTACGCTCTCCTTCACCCACGACGCACTGGGCAGGCGAACGGGCCGGACGACCCCGGGTGGGGCGGCGAGCAGCTGGTCGTACGACGCGGCGGGCCGCCGGGCCTCACTGACCGCCTCCGGCCGGACACTCACCTTCACGCACGACGCGCTCGGCCGCGAAACATCCCGTATGGTGGGTGGCTTCGTGTCTCTGGCCTCTTCGTTCGACGTGATGGGTCGCCTCACGGCCCAAGAGATCACCGCGGGTGGTGGCCGTCGTCTCCAGCACCGCGCGTACGCCTACCGTCCCGACGGCAACCTCGTCGGCATGGTCGACGCGCTCTCAGGCGCCCGCCGCTTCGACCTAGACGCGGCAGGCCGCGTGACGGCCGTACACGCGGCCGGTTGGACGGAGCGGTACGCGTACGACGAGGCCGGCAACCAGGCGGAGGCTTCCTGGCCACCTACCCACCCCTCACACGAGTCGACCGGCCCCCGCACGTACACGGGCACGGGCATCACGCGCGCGGGCTCCGTCCGCTATGAGCACGACGCCCAGGGCCGTACCGTCCTGCGCCAGAAGACCCGCCTCTCGCGAAAGCCGGAAACCTGGCGCTACGCGTGGGACGCCGAGGACCGCCTGACGTCGGTGGCGACGCCGGACGGCACGGTCTGGCGGTACGCATACGACCCTCTGGGCCGCCGAATATCCAAACAATCGCCCTTGGAGACACTCCACTTCACCTGGGACGGCGCGACCCTCTGCGAGCAGACGACAGAGGACACGACCCTCACCTGGGACTACGCAGGCTTGCGCCCCCTGACCCAGACGGAACGCCGCCGCGGCTCCACCGACGACCGCTTCTTCGCCATCGTCACGGACCTGATCGGCACCCCGACGGAACTCGTTGACGAATCGGGCGCCTTGGCCTGGCGCGCGCGTACCACCCTCTGGGGCACCACCACCTGGACCCGCGACGCCACGGCGTACACCCCGCTCCGCTTCCCGGGCCAGTACTTCGACCGTGAATCGGAACTCCACTACAACTTCTTCCGCTACTACGACCCAGAGTTGGCCCGCTACCTCGCCCCGGACCCCTTGGGCCTGACCCCGGCCGACAACCCGGTCACGTACGTCCACAACCCACACACGTGGAGTGACCCGCTCGGGCTCGGTCCCTGCCCGCCCCGGATCCCGGGTGGAGGCTGGGACCTCAGTGGGGATACAAACCCACTGAGCATCATCCCGAAGGACGCCGTTCAGGAACCTTGGAAGCCGATCCCAGGTGGTGTCGAGCACGGCATCAAGTGGAAGTGGACGGACGATGTCACGGGTAAGACGGTGCGTATGCGCGTCCACGGGCCCGACCTCGGCCCACACGCCGGCCCTAACGCCAGCAGCGGCCCCATCTACCGCATCCAGATCGGGCGCCAATTCCAGGACGAGGCAGGCAAGCTCTACCACGCGCAGATCGGAAACTCGAAAAGTCCGAACTATAATGAGACGGCGATCAACGACACCCACATTCCGTGGCCCAGCCATCTGCCGGTGCCGTACCCGCACTGAACTGGAAGACGGGACATATGGAAAGCAAGTATTATGTCGATTTCCTCCGAGACCTTCTGAGTCTCGATGAAGCGGTGCGTACGGAGGCGAGCGACCGCGTTCAGGACTTCGTGAACCTGCTCTCCCGCACCCAAGCCAGAGTGGTAGGGGACCTGATCGCCATGCTGGCCCCGCACGAGGAGTCCCGGGTGGCCCTGGAGGCGCTCCTGCACGCGCTGAGCGATCTCGACGGATGCGGGAAGCTTGACGGTGTCGATCTTTCGCCCCTGGGGGAAATCCCGGAATCCGTGATCCACGTGGAACACCGCGAGTACATGGAGGAATTCGCCCCCGCGCATCGCGGGGGCGAGTAACGGCACCGCAGAGTGAGCGTGGACTCACGCCCACCTGAAGGCGAGGTGCCTGCCTTGGTTGAGCGAGCTGGCCAGGACCTGCTGGGACGCCGTCGTAGAGATTGATCTGTCCGGGGCCGCCATCCCCGAAGTCGGCAGCTCAGCCCGTGACCGACACGTTCCGCCACGACACTACGCGCTTGGTGGACATATCCATCGGCGGTGGAATCCTGACCAGCACGGCGGGCCACCGATTCCACGTCGAGGAACGTGGCTGGACGCTTGGGAGCACGGCACAGCACCGTGCTCGACCTGGTCCGATCACCCGGAGCAGCGTGGCGACGGCCGCGCCGTGGGCGTCGGCGGTCGACGGATCGTGACCGCGTTGCCGTGACTCGGCCGGTCCGGGGCGGTGTACCCGCATGGCCGGTCGGTAGTGTCGAGGGGGCGGTGGTCAGGCCGTCTTGACAGACTCGATGAACGGCGTCCACGCGGACGCGGTGATGACGAGTGCTGGTCCTTCGGGGCGCTTGGAGTCGCGGACGGGGACGATGCCGAGCTGGCCGTCCGCGACTTCGAGGCAGTCGCCGCCGGAGGTGTTGCTGTGGCTGCTCTTGCGCCAGCGAGCGAACCCCTCCGCGACTTCGAGGCACTCGCCACCGTCGCCGTTGCTGTGGCTGCTCTTGCGCCAAGCAGCGGCGCTGAGATCAAAGTGGATGCTGGCCATGCCGGTACTCCTCAGCCGCCTTCTCGATCAGGGCGAGGGACACCTCTGGCGGCAAGGCGGCGGCCCTGAGCCGATCGTATGCCTTGCGGTACTTCGCCACGATGGACGGATCGTCGATGGTCTGGCCGTGGTACGGGCCCTCGGTGTAAAGCAGTGGTGGTTCGTCGTCGAAGTCCATGAGGAAGAGCGGTAGCTCGGTGAAGGGCCGGGTCGGGCCGTTCCACGGCAGGATCTGCGTAACGATGCGACTGCGCCGTACCAGGGCGGCGACGTGCTCCAGTTGTTCGGCCATCTCCGCAGGCGGGACGATGGGGTGGCGCACGAGGGACTCGTGCAGGACGGCCCAGTATTCGGGCTTCTTGGGGTCGTCGAAGAGCCGGGCCCGTTGCATTCGGGCGTCGATCTTGGCTTCAACTTCCTCCAACGTGTCCAACGGGTGAGCGGAGCGGTTGATCGAGTGCGCGTACGCCCTGGTCTGGAGCAGTCCCGGGAACAGGGCGTTGGACCACACTCCGATGGTCCGGGCCCGCGTTTCCGCCTCCGCGACCCCGGCGAAGTACGCGGCGTGCGCCCCCTGTTTGGCCTTCCGCACGTCCTCGCACCGCCGCTCGAAGAACCCGTCCGTAGCCAGCACCCGGTCCACGTGCTGGGCCAGGTCCTTGGGCATCCGGCGATGGCCGTGCTCGATCTCGCTCAAGTACGTGATGCCGTAGAAGCTGCCATCGACGAGCTTCTCCAGGGTCAGGCCCGCCGCCTCCCGTTTGAAGCGGATTTCCTTGCCGTAGAACTGCGGGACTCCTGCCGAGCCGTCGATCTCCTTGCGCGTAGCCACTCTTGACCACCTTTCGCGCTGTGCGTTGTGGAGCGGAAAACCCTTTCAAGGTAGGGCCCACTACGGCAGCGTGTGAGGGGTTCGTCACTATGCGCAACGAAAGGTGTACGGCTCCTCATGGACGGCACGATGGACGACACACAGGACACTCCCGACTACGACATCGGCGCGGACATCGACGCGCTCCGCGCCGCGCTCACGGCCCACGGCATCACCCTGCCCTCGCTCGGCGTCGATCCGCTGACGCTCGCCGGGTGGACGGCCCGGCCGCCGCTGGTCGCGCTCGGCAACTGCGATGTGGCGACCGCACGCCGGATGGCCGAGGTGCTGCGTTCGGCGGTCGGCGGATGACCCCGCTGCCGCTCAGGGTGGATCTGCTTGCCGTGCCGAAGGCCGTACCGGAGATGCGGCGCACCCTGCGGGAGCGGTGCGGTGGTGCGGCGTCGCCCGATCTGCTGCTCTGCGTCAGCGAGTTGCTGACCAATGTGATCGGGCATCTCGGCGAGGGGACGCCGGTCACCCTCCGGGTCAGCGGTACGCGTTCCGGCCGGGTCCGTGTCGAACTGAGTGATCCCGAGCCCTGCGCCTGGCCCGCCCTGCGGACTGCGGCCGACGGCGACGAGTCGGGGCTGGTGCTCGTGGACGCGTTGGCACTGCGATGGGGCGTGGAGCAGGGGCCGTGCGGGAAAACGGTCTGGTGCGAGCTGGGTGCGCCCGACCGGTGGGGCTCGCCGGTGGGCGAACCGGCCGGCCTCGGCGCTGCCGGAACGGGCGTCGGCCTCGGCGGACCCGGAGCCGGGCCGACGCGCTGAACGGTGCGGGGTGTGGGGTGTGCTGCCGCGGTCGTCCGTCTACCGCGGTGGCAGGGTGGGGCGCCGCCGGTCCGGGACCGTGTCGTACGTCGGAGGGGTCGCCGCCGGATGTGCTTCCAGCAGGTCCAGCGCCACCTGTACCGCGTCGTCAAGTACCGCGTACCGGCCCTCGGCCCAGTCGAGCGGGGTGCGCAGGGCTTCGAGGTCCGGTTCTACGCCGTGGTTCTCGACCGACCAGCCGTACGTGTCGAACCAGGCCGCGTTCATCGGCACCGTGATCACCGTGCCGTCGCTCAGCCGGTGGCGGCCGGTCATGCCGACCACCCCGCCCCACGTCCGCTGACCCACCACCGGGCCCAGTTTCAGCAGGCGGAACACCGCGATGATCATGTCGCCGTCGGAGGACGTCGCATGGTCGGCCAGGGCGACCACCGGGCCCCGGGGCGCGTTGGAGGCGTAACTGACCGGCTGGGCATTGCGGGTCAGGTCCCAGCCCAGGATCGTGCGGGTGAGCTTCTCCACCACCAACTCGCTGATGTGGCCGCCCGCGTTGCCGCGTACGTCGACGATCAGAGCGGGTCGGGAGACCTCCTTGCGCAGGTCCCGGTTGAACTGGGCCCAGCCCGAGCCGCCCATGTCGGGGATGTGCAGGTACCCGCACTTGCCGCCGCTCAACTCCCTTACGATTTCACGGCGTTTGGCCACCCAGTACTGGTAGCGCAGGGGGCGTTCGTCGATCAGGGGGACGACTGCGACGCGGCGGGAGTGGCCCTCGTTGCCGGAAACCAAGGGGCCCGGAGGGCCTTCGTCGGAAGGGTGGGGGTGGGAGACGGGCGGGCTGAAGGTGAGTTCGACCGTGGTGCCGCCCGCCGCGGAGAGCAGGGGGTATGGGCCGGTCACCGGGTCGACCGGGCGGCCGTCGACATGGGTGAGGACCGCGCCCTCCCGGATGCCGGTACCGGCAAGCGGGGAACGGGCCTTGGAGTCGGAGGAGTCGCCGGGCAGGATACGCCGGACCGTCCAGCCGCCGTCCCGGCACACCAGGTCGGCGCCGAGCATCCCGATCGCCCGCTGGTAGTGCGGCGGCCCCTCGTTGCGGCGGGCCGGTGACACGTACGCGTGCGAGGTGCCCAGTTCGCCCAGGACCTCGCGCAGCAGATCGGCGAACTCGTCGGGGGAGGCGACCCGTTCGACCAGCGGGCGGTACTGGTCGAGCACGCCGTCCCAGTCGATGCCGCACATGTCCGGTTCCCAGAAGTACGCGCGGATGATGCGGCCCGCCTCCGCGTAGGCCTGCCGCCACTCCGCCGCCGGGTCGACCTCGTGGAGGATGCGGCGCAGGTCGAGGTAGACCGTCGTGTCGCTGTCGGCGATCTCGTTGGCGGGGACGGCGCGCAGCTCGCCCTCGTCCATCACGACCAGCCGGGTCGCGTCGCCGCTGACCGCGAACGAATCCAGGTGTCCGACGAGTTCGGTCTTCCTGGCCCGGGAGATGTTGAAGTGTTCCAGCGTGGGGCGGCCCGACACGTCCGCCGGGTTGACGAACGTCTCACCGAGCGCGCCCGAGATCGGCCAGCGCAGCCAGACGAGTCCGCCGCCGCTCACCGGATGCAGGGCCGAGTACTTCGACGCGGAGACCGGGAACGGAGTCACCCGGTTCTCCAGCCCCTCGAACTCCACCCTGACCGTGGACGGCCCCTCGCCCGTACCGACGTCGGGAACGTCGTCGGCCGGATCGAGCCCGCCCGCCGCCGGGCGGCCCTCCGGGGACAGGGCGAACGGGGAAGGCGTCGCCGAGGAGAGCGGCACCAGGTACGGGCGGCAGCCCAGCGGGAAGGAGAGGTCGCCGGTGTGGACGTCGTACACCGGGTCGAAACCTCGCCAGGAGAGGAAGGCGAGGTAGCGGCCGTCGCCCGTGAAGACGGGGTTCTCGTCCTCGAAGCGGCCGTTGGTGACGTCGACGATCACCGGTGATCCCGTCCCCAGGATGCGGGCCAGTTTGATCTGGCGCAGCGAACGGCCGATCCCGGGGTGGGACCAGGTCAGCCAGGCACCGTCCGGGGAGAACGCCAGGTCGCGGACCGGTCCGTTGACGGAGCGGATCAGTTCCACGGGCTCGCCCGTGGAAGTCTCCTCGTCGGTGTCCAGGAGCAGCAGGCGGCCGTCGTTCGTCGCGATCGCCAGCCGTTCGCCGTCCGGGTCGGGGACCAGTTCATGGACCCGGCCGAGCTGTCCGGAGGCCAGCCGGCGCGGCGCGCGGTCGCCGCTGGCGCGCGGCAGGTACGCGATCTCGATCGCGTCCTCGCCGTCCGCGTCCGTGACATAGGCGACCTGGCCGCCGCTGCCGAGCATCTCGGGCAGCCGGACCCGGACCCCCGGGGTGTCGGCGATGGTCCGGGCGGGGCCGTCGCGGTGGGTGAGCCAGTACAGGCTGCCGCGTACGCAGACGGCACTGGCCCGGCCGGTCTCGTCCACGGACAGCGAGGCGACGTTGCTGGCGGTCGGTACTTGGTACGTACGGCGCCCGGCGCGCGGCCCGCCGAGCCGTACCTCCAGCTTGCGGGGTACCGCGTCCGGCGATGCCAGGTCATCGACCAGCCACACGTCGCCGGCGCACTGGTAGACGACCCGGTGTCCGTCGCTGGAGGCGTGCCGGGCGTAGAAGGCGTCGTGGTCGGTGTGGCGGCGCAGGTCGCTGCCGTCGGGCTGACAGGAGTACAGGTTGCCGACGCCCTCGTGGTCGGAGAGGAACGCGATCCTCCCGGCGACGAACATGGGGGAGTCGAGATGGCCGCCGATGTCCGGGAGCAGCCGTTTGCCGTGCAGCCACAGCCGCCCCATCGCACCGCCGCGATACCGCTTCCAGGAGGCCGGTTCGTGGGGCGGCTTCCCGGTGAGCAGCAGGGTGCGGTGCTCGCCGTCGATGTCGGCGACCGTGATGTCGGAGACCGGGCCCCAGGGGAGCTTGCGGCCGGGGCTGCCGTCCGTGGGGAGGGTGTAGGCCCAGGCGATGTGGGAGAACGGCTGGTTGTGCGAGGACACGGCGAGGATCTGGGACGCGTCGCCCGGTTCGGGTGTCCATCCGCAGACCCGGGCGTCCGTCGACCCCCAGTAGGTGAGCCGGCGTGCCGGGCCGCCCTCGACGGGCACGAGGTGGATCTCGGGGTCGAGGCTCCGCCAGGTCGTGTACGCGATACGGCTTCCGTCGGGGGAGAACCGCGGGTGACCGACCCGGGTCCGGTCGACGGTCAGCCGCCACGCGCGGCCGGGCTGCTGCCCCTCCGGGGCGAGGGGAGCGACCCAGAGATCGTCCTCGGCCGCGAAGCAGAGCAGATCTTCGTGGAGGTGCGGAAACCGGAGATACGCGGCGTCGTCGCTCACCTCTCCATGCTTTCCGCGTGTGAGGGCCCCGGCAACTCGTGGTGCGGAAGGGCTTGTGGTGCGGAAGGGCGTGTGGTGAGGCCAGGGCCCGTGGTGAGGACAGGGCTTGTGGTGCGAATAGGGCTTGTGGTGTGAAACACATCAAAACGGTTTCGATTCGCCGGGCGGGCGGGGTTAGCGTCGATGTGTACGAAACGGTTTCGTTCCATTTGCTGGTGTACGAGAACGTGAACAGGAGGTCGATACATGGCACGTTCCCGGCTCACGCCCGAGCGTGAGAGCGAGCTGTACGCAGCCGTGCTCGACCTGCTCCGCGAGGTCGGCTACGACGCCCTGACCATGGACGCCGTCGCCGCCCGCACCCGTTCCAGCAAGGCCACCCTCTACCGCCAGTGGGGGAGCAAGCCCGAGCTGGTCGTCAAAGCCCTGCGGCACAACAAGCCGGTGTCCCTCGCGGAGATCGACACGGGATCGCTGCGCGGCGACTTCCACGCCGCACTGAGCCGCAGCGACGACTGCCAGATGGAGAAGGACTCCGCGCTGTTGCGGGGCCTGAGCCATGCCGTCCACAACAATCCCGATCTGCACCAGGCCCTGCGCGAGCTGCTGATCGAGCCGGAGATGACCGGCCTCGACACGCTGCTGCGCCGAGCTGTGGACCGGGGTGAGGTACGTCCGGACAACCCGGCGATGAGATATGTGCCGCACATGGTGGTCGGCGCCCTCGCAGTCCGGCAGCTGGTTGAGGACCGTGCTGTCGACCAGGCGTTCCTCCTCGATTACGTCGACTCCGTGGTTCTCCCCGCCCTCGGAGCCTGACCCCGCGCGTCCCGTGCGCGCGGCCCTCTCCCCAAGCTCCACCTGACACGCCGCTCTCGTCGTCGGGCTGGTTCCTCACGCCCCTTGCACGCACACGACCTGACCGGGAGTACGCCTCCGTGGCCACATTTCTCTACAAACTCGGACGATTCGCCTTCCGGCGCCGCCGCTATGTCGCTCTGGTCTGGGTGGCACTGCTGGCAGTCGCCGGAATCAGCGCGTTCTCCGCGTCCCCCGCCACCTCCAGCTCCTTCTCGATCCCGGGTACGGAGGCGCAGAAAGCCTTCGACCTGCTGGAAGAACGTTTCCCCGGCGCGAGCGCCGACGGCGCGACCGCACGGGTCGTCTTCAAGGCCCCCGACGGCGAGAAGATGACGGACCCGGAGAACGTGGCCGAGGTGAGCGGGGTCACCGAGGAGCTGAAGTCCGGCTCGGACCAGATCGCCTACGTCACCGACCCGTACACCAGCAACGCCGTCAGCAAGGACGGCTCCACCGCGTACGTCTCCGTGTCCTACGAGGTCAGCACGCTGGAGCTGACCGATGCGACCCGGGACGCGCTTCAGGACGCGGGGGAATCGGCGCAGAAGAGCGGGATGACCGTGGAGATCGGCGGTGACGCGCTCCTGGTGATACCGGAGACCGGGGTCGCCGAAGTCATCGGCGTCGCGGTCGCCGCCGTGGTGCTGGTCATCACCTTCGGCTCGCTGATCGCCGCCGGGCTGCCGTTGCTCACCGCCCTGATCGGGGTCGGTATCGGTGTCTCGACGATCACGGCACTGGCGAACGTGCTGGAACTGGATTCCACCACCTCCATCCTCGCGATGATGATCGGCCTCGCGGTCGGTATCGACTACGCGCTGTTCATCGTCTCCCGCTACCGTGCCGAGCTGGCCGGGGGCCAGGAGGGCGAGGAAGCGGCCGGTCGGGCCGTCGGCACGGCCGGTTCCGCGGTCGTGTTCGCCGGACTCACCGTCGTCATCGCGCTGGTCGGCCTGGCCGTCGTGAACATTCCGTTGCTGACGAAGATGGGCTTCGCCGCAGCCGGCACGGTCGCTCTCGCCGTTCTCATCGCGCTCACCCTGGTCCCGGCGCTGCTGGGCTTCGCGGGCAAGCGGATCACGGGACGCAAGGCGCGCAAGGCCGCCGAGGAGGGGAAGCGGCCCGCGGCCAAGCCGAACATGGGCACTCGCTGGGCGCGGTTCGTGCTGCGCAAGCCGGTGTGGGTGCTGGTGGCCGGAGTCATCAGCCTCGGCGTGATCGCCGTACCGGCCGCGTCCCTGGAGATGGGCCTGCCCGACGAGGGCTCCCAGCCCACCAGCACCACCCAGCGGCGCGCCTACGACCTGGTCTCCGAAGGCTTCGGCCCCGGCTTCAACGGGCCGCTGACGGTCGTCGTCGACACGGCGGACAGCCCCGACGGGAAGGCCGCGGCCAAGCGGGTCTCCGACGAGATCTCCGGCATGCCGGGCGTCGTCGCCGTCACCCCGGCCCAGTTCAACAAGGCCGGCGACACGGCGGTGTTCACCGTCGTACCGAAGGACCGGCCGAGCTCCGTCGAGACCGAGAACCTGGTCCACGAGATCCGCGACGCGGGCAAGGACATCAAGTCCGACACCGGCGCCGAGGTCCTGGTCACCGGCTCCACGGCGATGAACATCGACTTCTCGCAGAGGATGTACGACGCGCTGGCGCCGTACCTGGCGCTCGTCGTCGGCCTGGCCTTCGTGCTGCTGATGCTGGTCTTCCGGTCGGTGCTGGTGCCGCTGAAGGCGGCCCTCGGCTTCCTGCTCTCGGTCCTCGCGGCCCTGGGTGCGGTCGTCGCGGTCTTCCAGTGGGGCTGGCTCGACTCGCTCTTCGGCGTGGAACAGCCCGGCCCGATCCTGTCGATGATGCCGATCTTCATGGTGGGCATGGTCTTCGGCCTCGCGATGGACTACGAGGTCTTCCTCGTCACCCGGATGCGTGAGGCGTACGTCCACGGCGAGAAGCCCGACCAGGCGATCGTCACCGGCTTCGATCACGGCGCCCGGGTCGTCACGGCCGCGGCCGTGATCATGATGGCGGTCTTCGCGGGCTTCATCAGCTCCAGCGAGCAGATGATCAAGATGATCGGCTTCGCGCTCGCCATCGCCGTCTTCTTCGACGCGTTCGTGGTCCGGATGGCGATCGTCCCGGCCGTTCTGGCCCTGCTCGGCAAGCGCGCCTGGTGGCTGCCGCGCTGGCTGGACCGGCTCCTGCCGAACGTCGACGTGGAGGGCGAGGGACTGCGCAAGCGGCTCGGCGAGGCACCCGAGGGCGGCACCGGCGGTGACGGACGCGGCGGTGACGCCGAGGGGGAGCTGACCCGCGTCTGAGCCGTACGGCCCGGGCCATACAGCCTGAGGGGTCCGCGTCCGAGCGGAGCGCGGCCCGGATGCGCGGGTTACCTGTGGGGACGGGGGGCGGGGCACATACAGATGCCCCCGTGCGAGTCGGCGGCACGGGGGCATCTGCCATGCGTATGCGTCATGTGTGTCATGCGTCATGCGTCATGCGTCAGGCGTGAGTGTCATGCGCGCGAGGGACTGCCGGTGTTCTCGTCGTGTGTGCGGTGCAGAAAACGGATCAGTGGCGCGTTGTCGAACTGCACCACCTCCACACCATCTTTCGAGTGGAGCTCCACGACCACCTGCGTCCGTCCGCACGGCCATACCCGGACCCCGCCGCGTTCGGCGGGGGAGTGCAGTCCGCGTTCCAGCAGGTCGCGGGCGAACGCCCAGTCGATGCCGCCGGGGAAGGCGACATGGACGGTATGCGGGTCGACGTCGGCGTCGTACAGCAGGTCGACCGGCACCGCCGGGAGGTCAGGGGTGTCATTGACGAGCCAGGCTTCGGCCTGTTCATGGATCACGGGGGGCATACACCGACTCCTCCTGTGTGTTCTCCTTCGTCATTCAATGTCCCATATTTTCCGTGATGGGCGCGGGGCGGTTGGTTGTGACATTCCCGCTCTTGCGAAGGGTTTGCAACAAGGCCCTATCATTGGACGGTTCACGACACCGTCCGCGGCAACGCAGGATCGCAGGAAGCGGAGCCTCCCTTATGCATGTACCCGACGGATTCATCAACGCACCCGTCTCAGCCGTCGCCGGAGTCGCCGCCGCGGGTGCCGTCGCCGTCAGCCTGCGGGGTGCCCGCCGCGAATTGGATGAACGCACCGCGCCCCTCGCCGGCCTCGTCGCCGCGTTCATCTTCGCCGTGCAGATGCTGAACTTCCCGGTCGCGGCGGGCACCAGCGGGCATCTGCTGGGCGGGGCGCTCGCCGCGATCCTGGTCGGGCCCTATACCGGGGTGCTCTGCATATCCGTCGTACTGCTCATGCAGGGCATCCTCTTCGCCGACGGCGGCCTCACCGCGCTCGGCGTGAACGTGCTCGTCATGGGCGTCACGACCACCGTCGTCGCGTACGCACTATTCCGCGGACTGCTCGGCGTGCTGCCGCGGACCCGCCGCTCCGTGACGGCCGCGTCCTTCGTCGCCGCGCTGGTCTCCGTACCGGCCGCCGCCTGCGCCTTCACGTTCATCTACTGGATCGGCGGCACCACCGACATCCCGATAGGCCAGGTCTTCACCGCCATGGTCGGGGTCCACTTCCTCATCGGTATCGGCGAGGCTGTGATCACCGCGCTGACCGTCGGCGCCGTCGTCGCCGTACGCCCCGATCTGGTCCACGGCGCCCGCGGACTCACCGCCCCGCTCAAGCTCCGGGTCGACGGCGAGCTCGTCGACGCCCCCGCCCGGCAGTCCGTCGCCCCGGTCGCAGCCCGCTCCACCCGTGGAATATGGGCCGCCGGCCTGGTCACCGCCCTCGTCCTGGCGGGCTTCGTCTCCTTCTACGCCTCCGCCGCCCCCGACGGCCTGGAGAAGGTCGCCGCCGACCAGGGCATCGACAAGAAGACCGAGGAGCACGCCGCCAAGGACTCACCGCTCGCCGACTACGGCGTCAAGGACGTCTCCAACGCCCGGATCTCCGGCGGCCTGGCCGGAGTGATCGGTGTCGGCGCCACGGTCGTGGTCGGCAGCGGAGTCTTCTACGTGGTCCGCCGCCGTCGCACACCGGACGCGCCCGCCACCCCCTCGCGCCCCCAGGGAACCGTCTGACATGGGCGCAGGCCACGCACACAGGCTCTACCGCCACGGGCACTCGCCGGTCCACTCCCTGCCGCCGCACTGCAAGCTCGCCGCGGTCTTCGGCTTCGTCGTGGTCGTCGTCTCCACGCCGCGCGAGGCGGTGTGGGCGTTCGCGTTGTACGCGGTACTGATCGGCTCCGTCGCCGCCCTGGCCCGTATCCCCGCAGGCTTCCTGCTCAAGCGATTGCTCATCGAGGTGCCGTTCGTCGCGTTCGCGCTGCTCATGCCGTTCGTGGTGCCCGGCGAGCAGACCGATGTGCTCGGCCTCTCCGTCAGCGTCCCCGGCCTCTGGGGCGCCTGGAACGTCCTCGCCAAGGGCACCCTCGGCGTCGCCGCGTCCGTGCTCCTCGCCTCCACCACCGAACTGCGCTCGCTGCTGCTCGGCCTCCAGCGGCTCAAGCTGCCGCCGCTGCTCGTCCAGATCGCCTCCTTCATGATCCGGTACGGCGATGTGATCACCGACGAGATGCGCCGGATGTCCATCGCCCGCCGTTCCCGCGGCTTCGAGGCGCGCGGCGTACGGCAGTGGGGTGTCCTGGCCAAATCGGCGGGCGCGCTCTTCATCAGGTCGTACGAGCGCGGCGAACGCGTCCACCTCGCGATGGTCAGCCGCGGCTACGCCGGTTCCATGCCGGTCATCGACGAGGTGACGGCCTCCCGGACCCAGTGGGCGTACGCCTCGGCCCTCCCCGTACTCGCCCTCGCCATCTGTCTGCTGGGATGGACCGTATGAGCCTGCCCACCGCCCCCGCACCGTCCCTGGAAGTCAGCGGCCTCGCCTACGCCTATCCCGACGGCCACCAGGCACTCTTCGGGGTGGACCTGACGGTCGCCCGAGGCGAACGCGTCGCCCTGCTCGGCCCGAACGGAGCCGGCAAGACCACCCTCGTCCTCCACCTCAACGGCATCCTCGACGCCGGTGCGGGCACCGTCCGGGTCGCCGGTCTCCCGGTCGAGAAGCGCAACCTCGCCGAGATCCGCCGCCGCGTCGGCATCGTCTTCCAGGACCCCGACGACCAGCTCTTCATGCCCACCGTCCGCGAGGACGTCGCCTTCGGCCCCGCCGCCTCCGGGCTGCGCGGCGCCGAACTGGAGGAACGCGTCACGGAGGCTCTGCGGCAGGTCGGCATGGAGGAGTACGCGAACCGGCCGCCGCACCACCTCTCCTTCGGCCAGCGCCGCCGCGTCGCCGTCGCCACCGTCCTCGCCATGCGGCCGGAGATCCTCGTCCTGGACGAGCCGTCCTCCAACCTGGACCCGGCCTCGCGGCGTGAGCTCGCCGACATCCTGCGGTCCCTGGACGTCACCGTGCTCATGGTCACGCACGACCTGCCGTACGCCCTGGAGCTCTGCCCGCGCGCGGTCGTCCTGAGCGAAGGTGTCATCGCCGCCGACGACCGCACCCAGGATCTGCTCTGCGACGAGAAGCTGATGCGCACCCACCGTCTGGAACTGCCCTTCGGCTTCGACCCGCGTTCCGTGACTGTGGACATGGGGTGACCCGCCACACGTCCGACCTGCGACGGGATGCACCATGGGGGGATGAGCGGGAGCGCAGGAGCAGGCGTGGATGTACGGGGCACGGTGGCGGCCGGATTCGAACCGGTCAGGGATGCTTTCGTCCGTAACTTCGAGCGGCGCGGCGAACAAGGTGCCGCCGTCGCGGTCTACCGGGACGGGCACAAGGTCGTCGATCTGTGGGCCGGTACGAGAGACGTCGACGGCGTGGAACCGTGGGCCGTCGACACCGTGCAGATCGTCCGCTCGGCGGGCAAGGGCATAGCCGCCGCCGTACCGCTGCTGCTGCACCAGCGCGGCCAGGTCGACCTCGACGCCCCGGTCGGCACGTACTGGCCGGAGTTCAAGGCGGCCGGCAAGGAACGGGTGCTCGTCCGCCACCTCCTCGCCCACCGGGCCGGCATACCCGCCCTCGACTGCCCGCTGACGCCCTCCGAGGCGGCCGACGGGATCTTTGGGCCACAGGCCGTCGCGGCCCAGCGCCCCCAGTGGGAACCCGGCACCGACCACGGCTACCACGCCCAGACCTACAGTTGGCTCATCGGCGAACTGGTGCGCCGGGTCACCGGCCGCACCGTCGGCCGCTGGATAGCGGAAGAGATCGCCCGCCCGCTCGGCCTGGACTTCTGGTTCGGCCTCCCGGCGGACGAGGCGCACCGGGTGGGCCGGATCGGCCCCGTCGAACCCTCCGCCGGCGCGGGCGACGGCGGCGCCCTGCGGATACGTCCCAAGCGGTCCGTCGTCGAGGCGTACCGCGACCCGGAGTCCCTCACCCGCCGAGCCTTCGGGGCCATCGACCCCTTCCCCGACGAGAACGACCCCGCCTACCGTGCGGCCGAACTCCCCGCCTCCAACGGCATCGCCACCGCCCGCGCGTTGGCCCGCTGCTACGCCGCGATGATCGGCCCGGTCGACGGCCACCGCCTGTTCGCCCCTGCCACGCTCACCCTCGCCCGCACCGAGGAGTCGGCGGGCCCGGACCGGGTCCTGGTCGTCAACACCCGCTTCGGCCTCGGCTACATGCTGCACGGCCCGGCGGCCCCGCTGCTGGCCCCCGGCTCCTTCGGCCACCCCGGACGGGGCGGCTCCCTCGGATTCGCCGACCCCGAATCCGGCATCGCACTGGGCTATGTGACGAACGGTCTGCAGAAGGGAGTCACCGCCGATCCCCGTGCCCAGGCCCTGATCAGGGCAGTACGGTCGGCGCTATGACTCCTCCGTACGCGGTGGACCGGGCCAGGACCTCGGCGGCCCACTGTTCGGCCTCGTACGGTGCACGCAGCCTGTTCATTTCGCTCAACTCGACCGCAGCATCAGCCCGATGCCGACCACCATCAGCCCCGCCGCCGCGATGCGCGGCGCGCCGAACCGTTCCTTGAAGAACACCGCGCCCATGGCCGCGCCGACGATGATCGACGATTCGCGGAGCGCCGCGATCGGGGCCAGGGTCGCGCGCGTCTGGGCCCACAGGACGAGGCCGTACGCGGTCACTGACAGAGCCGCACCCAGCAGCCCGCGCGTGGCGAACGGCTTCAGCCGGGCGGCGAGTTCGCCCCGGTGACGGTGGAGCGCGTAGGCCGGGATGGCCACCCCCTCCAGGATCATCAGCCAGGCGGTGTAGCCGAGCGAGGTGCCCGAGGCGCGCACCCCGACCCCGTCGATCGTGGTGTATACGGCGATGGCCAGGCCGGTCGCGAGGGCGGCGAGCAGCGCAGGCCAGTCCGGGCGTCTGCCGGAGCCGCGGATACCCCAGAGGGCGAGCCCGACGAGCCCCGCCGAGGCCACCGCGACGCCCGTCGTGGCCCAGACGTCGGGGCGTTCACCGACAAAGACGGTGGCGAGGACCGTCACCACCAGCGGGGCCGTACCCCGGGCGATCGGATACATCTGGCCGAAGTCGCCCAGGGTGAACGAACGCATCAGCAGCAGCATGTACGTCACATGGAGAGCGGCCGAGGAGAAGAGATACGGCCAGGCCCCGGCGGCCGGAAAAGGGACGAAGAAGGCCGCCGGGGCGCTGATCAGCAGCCCGCCCCCGGAGATCAGGGTGAAGGAGAGGACCTGGTCCTTGATCCCGTGCGCGATCGCGTTCCAACTGGCGTGCGTGACCGCTGCGATCAGGACGGCAAAGGCGACCAGTGGCGTCACTCGGACTGCTCGCGCACATCCACCACGGTTCCGCCGGCGTGCGCGATCAGCGTCTTGGGATCGAGGGGGAAGACCGTGTGCGGGGTGCCGGCCGCGGCCCACACCACGTCGTGATCCAGCAGCCCGCGGTCGGCCAGCACCCGGGTCCTCGTACGGTGCCCGAAGGGCGGTACGCCCCCGATCGCGTACCCGGTCGTCTCCCGGACCAGCTCGGCCCCGGCCCGCTCGACCCTCCCGGCCCCCAGCTCCCCCCGTACGAGCTCGACGTCGACGCGCGAGGAACCACCCATCAGGACCAGCACCGGGACGCCGTCGGCCTCGAAGATCAGGGACTTGACGATCTCGCTGAGCTCGCAGCCGATCGCGGCAGCGGCCTCGGCGGCCGTACGTGTGGCCTCCGGGAACCGACGGATCTCGACCTGTAGCCCCAGCTCCCGCAGGGCCTCGGCGAATCGGGGATGGGCTTCGGCGCTGGTCTCAGGACTGCTCATGACGTGCACGCTAGCGAATGCCGCGCAGCGCACGCGACGGGTTCCGTGTGCAACGGGACCCGGAAGCCGGAAACAAGGCAGCCGAAGTCACGGTGAAAAACAGGCAGTTGGGCCGCGCCGGACCACTGTCGGCCGCATCCGGAGAGGCCGGACGCGGCCGGTGGTCCGGTGGGCGGGCGCGTCAAGAACCCGCGCGGAGCACCGCCGCCACCACCGGTCCCGCCGCGTCCCCGCCGTGGCCGCCGGACTGGACGACCGCCGCGGCGGCCAGCTCGTTGCTGAAGCCGGTGAACCAACTGTTGGACGTGGCCTGGCCGTCCACCTCGGCCGAGCCGGTCTTGGCGCCCTTGTCACCGCCGACCGAGGCCATCGCGTCCTTTCCGGTACCCCAAACCGCGGTCTGGCGCATCATGGCGGTGAGCTGCTGGGAGACGGTGGGGGAAAGCGACCGGGATGCGGTGGCGATCGGCCGGCCGTCCAGACCCTGCTCCACGAGGATCGGCTGGCGGAAGGTGCCGTTCCTCGCGGTGGCGGTGATGGAGGCCATGTTGAGGGCGTTCATCTGGACCGTGCCCTGACCGATGTACTGGGCGGCCGCCTCGCCTCCCGTGGCCTCGGGCACGCTGCCGTCGAAGGACACGACGCCGGTCTGCCAGTCCAGGCCGATTCCGAAGACGTCGCGGGCCTCCTTGGCGAGCGCCGCGTCGTCCTTCGTGTCGTCGATCAGCTTGATGAAGGCGGTGTTGCAGGACCGGGCGAAGCTCGTCGTCAGGGTGCCGTCGGGAATGGAGAAGCCGTCCAGGTTCTGGAAGGTGCGGCCCTGGTACATCGCGGTGGGCGGGCACTCGATCTTCTGGTTGGCCGAGGTGAGGCCCTTCTCGATCAGCATCGCCGCCGTCACGATCTTCAACGTCGATCCGGGCGCCTGCTTGCCCTGCATCGCGGCGTTGAACCCGGTGGCCGGATTGTTGGCCACCGCGCGGATCGCGCCCGTGGACGGCCGGACCGCGACCACCGAGGCCTGGCTGAACGTCTTCACGGCTGCCTCGGCTGCCGCCTGGGCGTCGGCGTCCAGCGTGGTCCGCAGCTTGCCCGGCTTGCCCTTGGTGAGGGTCAGCAGGTTCTTGTCCGGGCCACCCTCGTCCCCGCTCTCGATCCACGTCTCGACGCCCGCGGTGCCGCCGGCCTTCTCCCCGTACTTCTCGCGCAGCGCTTCCAGGATCGGCCCCAGGGAAGGGTACTTCTCCTCGGTGAGCACCTTGCCGTTGTGATCGACGGCCTCGATCGACGGCGTCGACGCCTCACCCGTCCTGAGCGACGCACCGGCCGTCAGATCCGGGTGGATCACGGTGGGAGCCCAGTCGACCAGTGGCCGGCCGGTGGTCAGGCCGCGCACCACGGTCAGTTCGGAGGAATACGACCAGGGCTTGGACTTCCCTCCGAACGACACGGTCGCCTTCACCGTGTACGGCACCTTCGTGCCGACCGCCGGGCCCGGAGTGATCACCGCCTCGGTGACGTGGGCGTTCTCGCGGTAGCCGGACAGGGCCGGTTCGGCCTCGGCCGCGTTGTTGGTGAGCTGGGACGCGACCGCCGCGTCACCGCTCGCCCAGGCCTTGAGGAACTTCTTTGACGTGTCGTCGATCTCCGCCTCGGTGACCGGCCCCGACTTCACCTCGGCGGAGGCGGACCTGCTGTCCGTGCCGTCGCCACCGCCGTTCAGCCCGTCCAGGACGTTGTACGCCCCGTAGCCCACCCCGCCGACCACGACCGCGAACACTCCGCCGACTATCGCGACCTTCGCTCCACTGCGCATCCCTGCAGTCCCCTCCCCAGGAGTTCCCCTTGAACGTGTTCAAGGGGATGCTGCTGGGCAGCCTACGGGACGGTGATGACAGCCGAGACGGTTGTTATCGGAACGCGATATGTGTGGCGTGAATACGTCGTTTCAATCAAGGTGTGCCGGTCAAATCCAGGTGTCCAGCCACATTCTGTTCCGCCAGGACTCGTCGGGAATGGGCGTTCCCGTATGGATGGGCCAGAAATAGATGCCTCGCGAGACGGGGAGGCATGAGCCCGGGTGCTGGACCTAGCGGCGGCGGGTGCTAGGTCCAGCAGGGCAGTCCTAAGGCGGCAGTTCCCAGCGGGGACGAAGGCGGGCCCACGCGCACCACGCGTGGGCCCACCTCCGTTGGTGTCCGAGATCAGCTCGGCTGGTCCCCGGTGTACCGGTAGATACCGCCTGCTTCATTGACGTGCCACACGGTGCCGTCGGCTGCTACGCCGATGTCGACGGCCTTGCCGGG